>JAAYHF010000105.1 GCA_012727485.1 Eubacteriaceae bacterium | reverse complement strand
TTAACATAGTTTCCTCCTTGTTTAAAATGTATCTTTTGATACAATATAGCACCTTTTCCCTTTCGTTTAAACCTATTTTATGAATTTTGCAAGTTTTATGCGAAACCTTCCTTGGCGATATAAAGATTTGTTATAATAACTCAAGGAGTATATTATGCCCGAAAACAAGACAGATAACATAATATATGGCATAGACCTGTCAAAACCCGAAAGCTTCGGCGAAGATACATACATAGAAGCAAAAGCCTCCGTGGGCGGCTTGCCGGAGAGCATATGGGAAACCTATTCCGCCTTTGCCAATACAAAGGGCGGCATTATTCTGCTCGGGGTGGCTGAAAATAAGGATAAAAGCCTTTATCTTGTGGATTTGCCCGCCGCCGAGGCGCTGGTTATGTCCTTTAAAAACGCGGCGGCGGATAAAAGGGTGGTAAGCTGTAATGTGATGGGTAAAGAGGATATTTCAATCAGAAATGTAAACGGAAACCATATCGTTATACTCCATATACCCAAGGCTAAGCGCTGTGAAAAACCCGTATATATCGGAAAAGACCCCTATTCGGGCTCCTATTATCGCCTCGGGGAGTCGGATATGAAAATGAGTAGGGAACAGGTCAAAAAAAACCTTACCTATGCCAAGCTCAGCCGGGCTTTCTGCATGAAAAAGTGCAGGGTGAAGGCGAATTAAAATTTCTGTATTAAATTCTTGTCCGCCGAATAACGCCATGACTTTTTATGACGGTTTATTGTTGTTTGCGCGGATAGGGCTTTTTTATATCGGTCAATTCTAAAATATAATCTGTGGAAGTATTAAAATAAATCGCAAGGCTTTTCAAGGCTTCGATGGGCAGTTGACGGTTGCCTGTTTCATATTGGGAATAGGTGCTTTGCCTAATGTTAAGGTATTTGGCTAAAGCCGATTGTTTGATGTCCCTGTCTTCCCTGATTTCACGAAGTCGCATATTGTTCTTCCTCCCGCAAGAGTGAGTTAAGAAGCTTACAAGCTCTGTTTAACCTGCTCTCTTTTTATTTTCCCCATATTATAAAAAATCATAAATTGAGATATTGACTTATATCACAATTTGTGATACTGTTGAATAAAAAGAAAGGAGAACGAAAATGGCAGATGATTATTGCAAGTGCAAAGGCTGTAAGTATGCGGATCCCACACAAAGAGAAAGCGGTTATAAATGGTATTGCGAAGCGTACAGAACCTTTGAAGATCCCGATAAGATAAGGGAATGTAAAAAATACAAGCGGGCATAGGCGGCTTGGCGGGATTTGGCATTGAATTTTATTATGTGGTGTATTTTAATTTCTATTTGAAAACGAAAGGAGCAATAAATGGGGTTCTTAATAGCGTTTGCGATATTCTTTGTAGTAGGGCGGTTAATAGCTCGTATTCTTAGATCAATGTCAGGCTCGGATAATTCGGTAGCTGTTCAAGAATATGACGAACCGAGTGTCAGCAGACCTAAATCAGAGCAAGTTAATTCGGGCTCTGATATTTACGATCATTACAAGAGAAAATACCAAAATATGGAAAAAGAGGGGAAGGTCATAGATTGGTATTTGGTCAATACAAAATCTAAGGAAAAGGGATATCCATATCCCCCTGCCACGGAAGCCGAGGAAAGGGAGCTGGAAACAGAAGGCTTTAGAATGGCAATAAAGGGCGATGTCTACTCTATTGCGGGGTTAATGAAGTTTTATCAGACAGGGCTTTCCGAAGACACAAATACAACCGAGGCGACTATTCATAAAGACAATGAAAAGTTAGAGTATTGGAAAAATGTGCTGAAAACACGGGCGCAATCGGGAGATAAAGTAGCCCAAGGCGGCTTGATAAGTTCATTTGCTAAAGCATGCTTAACGGATAATGAATTCAATAACAACGAAACCTTATATAAGGATTCTCTCATTAACGCTGCGGCGAATGGTGACCCGCAAGCGATGTATTCCGTTGCTCTTTTCCGATTATCAAATGAAATGAATGATTTTGTAAGTATAATGAAATATTTTTTAATTGCCGGAAGCCAAGGAATAGCAGATGCTTATTATCATGCGGTATCAGTATATAAAGCTTTCAAACCAAATGGATTTGACTATGGGTGGAATAGCGCTGATAACAAATATATATACAGCTTATATCAAGAAGGCGCAAAATATGATAACGGTGTGTATTCGTGATATATGCAACATTGTATCGGTAAACTCTATCAGGACGGGATCTTGGCTATCCAAAAGATATGCAGGAAGCTCGGCGTTGGTACGAGAGAGCTGTAAAAAACGGCTCAACTTCTGCCGCTTATTCCTTAAAGTATATATAAGAATGAATTATACTTAAGCGCTTTCATTTTCCCATATCTTTATCTCCCCTAAAATATTTCCCCCCCCAATTCCCCCAACCCCCTTGCAACCCCCCAAAAAATCCTATAAAATTGTATAAGCATAAAGCAATGAATTCATAAAGCAATTATTCATTGCTTTTAGCAATAATTCATTGCTTTTAGCATAAATTCATTACTTTTTCCGCCGGGGTAAAAAGGAGGTCATGGGAACGATGGAAAACAACTATCTATGCTTTGTGAAGCTCAGGCTGGAATCCGACTCTCAGGGGGAGCGCCATGCCTTCGGCCCGGGAACGGCTGACCTGCTCAGGGGCGTGGAAAGGCTCGGCTCGCTGAATAAAGCCGCCAAAGAAATGGAAATGGCTTACAGCAAGGCTTGGCGGCTCATCAGAGCGACCGAAGCGGATCTCGGTTTTGACCTCATCGAAAGAAAGGCCCGGGACGGCTCCGAAATAACAGAGGAATGTAAAGCGCTTTTGGTGGTTTTCGATGAAATGACCGCCGCGGCTCAAGCCGCCGCGCAAAAGGTGCTTTCCGAATCAATTTTCGGGAAAACAAAACAGTCTTAAGGCAATCAAAAGCCCGTCTTTTCGGGACTGCTCTCTCGTTGGGGTTACACCGCCCTTTTGCGGAAACCCGGCCGAAAGGTTAAAGGCATATAACAAGCATATAAAAGCCGTGCCGCCGCCTTTAAGGTATCCACGGCTTTTCCGCCTTTTCGCCGCGGGCGACGGCGAGGGGCGCCTAACAGGGGAGAACATATCAAATAGGGGAGGAAATAAAAATGAGTAACAATTCCAAATTCTATCTGTTGAGGGTGGACGACGATGATTATTACGGCTTTATTTTGGCGATGATTTTTACCGTCTTTGTGTTGGGCGCTTACTTTTTGACCCGCTATATAGATGCGATAGTTTATTATTCATCCCGCTATTATGTGGCGCTGGTGGCGGCTATTCTTATTATTTCCGCTTTGATCGTAAAGCCCGGTAGGGGCTTTATTCCTGTTTTGTCGGTGGGAGTCGCCTTCGGAATTTATGTGGCTTATGTGCCGAGGTTATTCACATGGCTGAATACAAACGAAGCGCTGAACATAGCCAAGTTTTTGCTCGGATTGGCCTCATTTTGGATTCCGGCCATGGTTTGTGCCGGTCTTTTGAGAATGATAGGCGCAAACTCCGGGGCTGACACCCTTGCGCATATCGCCGTATATTGCATTGCCGTCGGCCTTCTTATTATCTTGGGATTAACCTTTATTAAGGCGACTTGCGGCAAATATGCGAATGATTTTGCCGGTTCATTCTTTACGCTGTTGGGCTTTTACCTTTTTTCCCTTATATATATTTTGATAAATCTCCTCCCGATGAGCCTTTGCATTAAGATATATTCGCACTGATAATCTTGTTATAAAATAAGCCGAATAAAATACCGCCAAAGTAAGATTGCACTCCGACTTTGGCGGTATCTTGGTTTTTTGTAGGTGGATAATATTTATTGCCTCGGCCTTTCGTCAAATCGTTTTGCCGAAGCTTTCTTTGAGAGGGGCAATATATTCATATCGCAAAGAGAAAAGAATTTCTCATTGTCGGTTATTGCGATTTTGTTTCTTCCTGTGGTGACATAACCGTTATCCCTGAGATATCTGAGAGTACGGGCTACTTCTAATTTAGTCGTTCCGATTACCTGTGCGATCTGGGATTGGGTGAGCACGATTCCCTTTGTGTTAAGGTCGTTCACATATACCCAGATGAAGTCACATATCCTGTTAAATGTCTTTGTGGAAGATGAGCTGATATTCTTGTAAAGCAAAAGAATAACCAAATCCGAAGACAGTTCATATACCTTGCGGCTGAAGTTTTTATCCTCCAAGAGAAAGGTCATGTTTTCCTTGGGAATTTTTATGGCCTCAGCCTCGGAGAAGGCTTTTATATAGATGCTTTCGGAGGAAAGCCAATGGCGGAATTCGTTGTGATCCCTCAATGGCAGATAGCAGTCGCCCCCGAAAAAGCAGATAATACTCTCTTTTCCGTTTGCTCCCTTCATGCAAAGCTTGGCAATGCCACTGACAAGGTAATAGTAATAATCCCCGGTGTTATCGTGCATTAAGAGGCGATCCCCGGGAGAGTAAGTCACCTTGACGCCGATGGTGCCGAATATCTCCCTATAACCCGTAAAACGGTCGCTGAAGTAAAATTGCGGAAGCTGTTGATTATTCTTGATGCCTTCCGGTATATCCATAGTTTTCAGAAGAACAGCAACAGTTGTTTGTTTTCTCTGATGTATAAACAGTTTTTTACAACTGTTGCTGTTCTTTTTTCCTTTCTATCTGACTGTCCTTATGCTTTTCTGATGCGTACTGCGCTTACCTTGAATTCGGGTATCTTTGCCACCGGGTCGATGGCGGCTTGGGTAAGCTTGTTGGCGGGGCCGTCTGCGAAGTGGAAGGGCATGAAGGCCACTCCCTTCTTCACATCGGGGGTAACATGGGCTTCAACCTTGACAAAGCCCCTTCTGGATTCCACAATAACCGTATCCAAATCGTTTATTCCAAGGGGTTTTGCGTCCTCGGGGTGGATTTCCACATAGCTGTGTCCGGAAATCTTGTTGAGTCCCTTGCTCTTGCCGGTCATGGTCCTTGTGTGATAATGGTAAAGGATACGCCCGGTGGTGAAGGTTATGGGATATTCGCTGTCCGTGGGTTCGATGGGGTCTGTATAGGCGACAGCCTTGATAAGACCTCTGTCTCCTCTGGAGAACTTGCCGATGTGGAGTACGGGGGTACCCGGATGCTCCTCATTGGGGCAAGGCCACTGGAGAGTTTCGTTCTCAAGACGCTCGTAGCTGATTCCCGCATAGGAAGGAGTGAGCTTTCTGATTTCTTCCATTATGTCCTTGGGCGAGTCGTAACTGCACTTTACTCCGAAGCGGTTGAGAAGCTCGGTGAGTATTATCCAGTCTTCCTTGACTTCTCCGGGGGCTTGAACTGCCTTGCGGATTCTCTGAACCCTGCGCTCGGTGTTGGTGAAGGTGCCGTCCTTTTCCGCATAGCAGCTTGCGGGAAGCACAACATCGGCATATCTGGCGGTTTCTGTCATGAATATATCCTGAACAACAAGGAATTCGCACTTTTCAAGGGCTTCTTCCACATGGTTGATATCAGGGTCGGAAATCATCGGGTTTTCACCCATGATGAACAGGCTCTTTACCTTGTCCTCGGTGATGGCTTTCATCATTTCGGTTACGGTAAGTCCCTTGTTGGCGGAAAGTTCCACTCCCCAGAAATCGGCAAATTTTTTCAATGCTTCGGGGTTGGCTACCTTCTGATAGGCGGTAAGGTCTGTGGGCAGGGCTCCGAGGTCGCAGGCGCCCTGAACGTTGTTTTGTCCCCTCAAGGGGTTAACTCCGCAGCCGTATTTACCCATCTTGCCGGAAACCAGGCAAAGGTTGCTCATGTCGATAACGCCGTTGGTGCCGCTGGCAAACTGGGTGACGCCCATGGAATAGTAAATGGGTGCTTTGTCCGCTTTGGCATAAAGGCGGGCGGCCTTTCTGATGTCTTCGGGGTCAACTCCGCAGATTTCCGCCACCTTTTCGGGGGTGTAATCCTTGACCATTTCCTTGATTTCTTCAAAGCCTTCGGTTCTGGAATTGATGTAATCCATATCCGCCAGTCCTTCTTCGATAATCACATTGATCATGCCGTTGGTTATGGCGATGTTTGTGCCCGGCTTGATCTGAAGGTGGATTTCGGCTATTTCGGTCAAGGGGATCTTCCTCGGGTCGATTACGATGAGCTTGGCGCCCTTCTTAACGGCCTGAATTATTCTGGTGCCCAAAACGGGGTGGGCGATGGTGGTGTTGGAACCCTGTACCAGTATCGCATCCGCGTCCAAAACTTCGGGTATGGAGTTTGTCATTGCTCCCGAACCGAGAACGGAAGCGAGTCCCGCAACGGTGGAGGCGTGGCAAAGTCTGGCGCAGTGGTCAACATTGTTGGTGCCTATGGCGGCTCTCATGAATTTCATGAAAAGATAGTTTTCTTCGTTGGAAACTCTGGCGCTGGAAAGACCGGCCAGTGCGTCCGCACCGTACTGAGCCTTTATCGACTTCATCTTGTTTTCGATCAAATCAAAGGCTTCTTCCCAACTTGCTTCGACAAATTCGCCGTTCTTTTTGATGAGCGGGGTCTTGAGGCGGTCGGGGTGGTTCACGAATTCGTATGCAAACTTACCCTTAACGCAGAGGATTCCTCCGTTGGAAGGGCCGAAGGCGGGCTGTATGTCCACTATTCTGTTGCCCACAACGCAAAGGTCTATCTGGCAACCGACTCCGCAGTAAGCGCAGGTGGTTCTGACCTTTCTGGTATTAAGGGGCACCATCTTGCCGTTGTTGGTTCTTGCCTGAAGCGCTCCGGTGGGGCATACGCTCACGCAGTTGCCGCAGGAAACGCACTTGGTCTTAAGAAGGGGTACTCCGCCCACGGGGCGTATCATTACCTTGCCGTCGATGACGACTTCTTCCAAGGCCTCGGCTCCCATGACTTCCTTGCACATATTAAGGCAAAGGTCGCATTTGATGCACTTGTTCGGATCTCTGAGAACGAAGGGGTGTTCATCGTTGTATTCGAAATTATTCTGTATTCCCGCTTCGCTCGGCTTGACCCACTGGTCGCAGTATTCATCAGCATATTTGACGAGCTTGCATTCGTAATATTTTCCGCAACCGCATTCAAGACAGCGATTGCCTTCCTTAATTGCTTGGGCGGCGGTGTAGCCCTTTACAACTTCCTCGAAGTTGTCCTTGCGCTCATCGGCTTCAAGCTGCTCCATGGTGGGGCGGCAAAGTCTTTCCCTGTCCTCGAAGGTCTTTTCGTTTATATCGTCTCTGACGACGGTGAAGGGCTGTTTATAGGTGACATTCCCTCCCTTGAGGTAAGAATCCACGCTCACGCTGGCCTTGACTGCGTCCGCAATGGCTTCCACGGCGATGGAGATCTTGTCGTTTCCGCAGTCGCCTCCGGCGAATACGCCTTCGATGCTGGTCATGAAGGTTTCCTTATCGTAGGCAATGGCCTTCTTGCGGGTCTTGTCGGTGTCGAAGGGGGTGGCGTCAACGGCTTGACCTATGGCCAAGATGACGGTGTTGACGTCCAAAAGCTCGGTCTTGCCTTCAATGGGCATGGGTGAGCGGCGTCCGGAAGCGTCCGGTTCGCCAAGCTCCATTACCTGAAGTAAAACCTGCTTTACATGACCGTTTTCGTCTTTTATATATTCAATGGGGTTGGTGAGGTTCTTGAAGATAACTCCTTCTTCGTCGGCTTCTCTGATCTCGAGGGCGTCCGCGGGCATTTCGTCCTTGGTGCGGCGATAGATGTTGTAGACCTTCTTTGCTCCCAGCCTTACGGCGGTGCGGCAGGCGTCCATGGCGGTGTTTCCGCCGCCGACTATGGCAACCGCATCCCCGATATTTTGCTCTTCGTTCCTTATTACTTTTCTCAGGAAATCAATTCCGCCCACAACTCCGTCGGCGTCCTCTCCGGGGCAACCGGTTCCTGTGGATACCCATGCTCCGATGGCGAGAACAACCGCATCGAATTCCTTGCGAATATCTTCAAAGGCCACATCAACGCCCACCTTGGTGTTGGGCTTCAAGACCACTCCCATCTTTCCGATTGAAGCGGCTTCCGCGTCCACGACCCTCTTGGGCAGTCTGTATTCGGGAATACCGTATCTGAGCATACCGCCGAAATTGGGCATTGCTTCGAAAACGGTTACGCCGTGTCCCTTCTGACGAAGGAAGTATGCGGTGGATAAACCCATGGGGCCTCCGCCGATGACAGCGACCTTCTTGCCGGTTTCCGGCTCGATGGGCGGAAGGTAAGGATCTTCTGCGTCCATATCCGCGGCAAATCTCTTTAACCATGCTATGGAAAGAGCTTCGTCCACAAGGGCTCTGCGGCAGTTTTCCTCACAGGGGTGGGGGCATACTCTCCCGATGGATCCGGGAAGGGGTATTTTCTCCTTGATGAGTTTGATGGCTTCTCTGAACTGACCGTTGGCTATAAGGCCGACATAACCCTGGCAGTCCGTATGGGCGGGGCAGTTGATGGCGCAGGGGGGACGGCAGTCTCCCTTATGCTCCGCAAGAATCTTGTCCAGAGCCGCTTTCCTTTCCGCAGAAAGTTTGGGCGATTTTGTGGTGACGACCATTCCTTCGGTTACTGCTGTTTTGCAAGAAAGAACGCTTCCCTCAATACCTTCGACTTCGACAACGCAAACGCCGCAGTCGCCTTTGACCGTGGCGACGCGCTCGTCGAAACAAAGGCTCGGGATATCGATTCCGTTCTTCTTGGCGGCCATGAATATTGTGGTGCCGGGAGCAACGCAACATTCCTTGCCGTTGATTGTGATTTTGATATTATCCATAATCCCTCCTGATTAATTTAGGCATAGGATTATTATGATGTTTACGGTAAATAATCCTATATAAGTTAAAATATATCCTCTGATACAGCTGTCATTATAGCTCTTATCCGAAAATGGCGCAATACAGCCGTATTATCTATTTAAAGATAAGTCTCAAAGGATACTTTTGCTTGCAAATATAACGCAAAAAGGATAGAATGAAATGCCTTTAGAACGGTGTTTGTCGTTTTACGGGCGTAAAAGTTGAATGATATTCGGAGTATGGTAATTGAACGAGAATAAAAGGCAGTGCGATCCCTTTGCGACGGCGGCGGTGCTTGCCGGCGGAAAATCCAGCCGCATGGGATTCGATAAGCAGCTTTTGGAGATTGAGCGCAAAAAGCTTTTCTGTTATACGGCGGAAAGCCTTAATACCGTTTTCCCCGATGTTCTCTTTGTCACCTCCTCTCCTTCTTTCTATGGCTCGCTGAATGTACGCACCTGCTCGGATATATATAAGGATATGGGCCCCATGGGGGGAATACACAGCGCCCTGATCCATACGGAAAGCGAATATATCTTCCTCATGGCCTGCGATATGCCTGTGGTGGATATTGAATATATCAAATATCTTAAGACACAGGCATTGGGTTACGACGCCTGCGTTACGGTGAACGGCGGGAGATACGAGCCTTTCTGCGCTTTTTATTCAAAAAAAGTACTGCCTGTTTTGGAGAGGGATCTGTCCGAAGGAAAGACCTCCCTTTATTATTTCCTGCAATCCGTAAATCTCAAAACGATAAGCGAAGACAAGGCGCGCAGTTTTAACCCTAATCTCACCATGTTCACCAATTTAAACACGCAAAACGAATATAATGAATATTTAAAGAAGGTAAAGATAAATGGATATTACAAATGAGGTTCAAATAATAAGATATTCCAAGGGGAAGCAAAGTTGCCTGATGGATGTGGTAACGCAGGAATATTTTCTTGATATTTTTGTCAACGGCGAAAAGTATTCTTCGCTTAATTGCACCCCCCGGGAGCTGACCGAGCTTGTCATCGGGCATTTGATTTGCGAGGGAGTTATCACTGACAAGCGGGATTTAACCTCCCTTGATATAAACGAGCAAAAAGGCACGGCGGACTCTGCGGTAAAAGAAAAATCTCCGAAACCCGACGAAAGCGACCCGAAAAAGGTTTATCACACCTCTTTTTTGTTTGAAAACCTCGAGAATTTCTATTCCACCTCGGAGCTTTTTTATTCCACCGGCGCGGTGCATAAGAGCGCATTATAT
>JAAYHF010000104.1 GCA_012727485.1 Eubacteriaceae bacterium | reverse complement strand
ATCCTTAACTTTCTGACCCGGTCACTTTAACAAAAGGTACTTTGCGAATCTCTTTCTGTTTATCCGGGGGGTAGCGTTTGCTTTCATTTTCTGACCCGGTCACTTTGGAAAAAGACTTTTTATTGGCGTTGATGTAATCTAGGGTGTTGGGGGTTTGTATTATGACCCGGTCACTTTGGTAAAAAGTTTTGTGGTTTCAGTCGGGGTGGGGCGGGCGGGCTTTTTTTGTAATTGTGACTCGGTCACTTTAACAAAAGGTACTTTGTGAATCTCTTTCGGTTTATCCGGGGGGAAGCGTTTGCTTTCTTTTTGACCCGGTCATTTTGGAAAAAGTACTATCGGGAGGGGCGAGTGCTTTTGAAATTCTGACCCGGTCATTCCGGAAAAAGACTTGTATAGGCATTGATGCAGTCTAAGGGGGTTGGGGGGTATTATGACCCTGTCACTTTGTTAAAAAAGTTTGTGGTTTCAGGTGAGACGGGTCGGGCGCACATTTTTTATAATTGTGACCCGGTCACTTTGCAGAATCCTTAACTTTCTGACCCGGTCACTAAAACAACACGCAGTAAGCCTACCCCCCCTCCCTCTCTTTCCATAATACCGCCCCCAAACCCCATTGACTTTCACCCCCGATAAAATATAATAAAATCGCATAAAAGCAAAAACGCACATCAAAGCCGCATTACTCTTGACATGGAGTTATCTCCAAGGGTTACAATATTTTCGCAAATAACAGGGAAAGGATCCGCCATGTATTACAACAAATTCAAGGACATAGAAATTTCCGCCCTCGGCTTCGGCTCTTTGAGGGTGCCGAAGGAGGAGGGAAATCCGAAAAGAACGGACAGAAAAAAGGGGAAGGAGCTTTTGGCCGCCGCCTTTGACTGCGGGATAAATTACATAGATACCGCCTATACCTACGGCGACAGCGAGGAATTCTTGGGCGATGTTCTGCCCGATTTTCCCCGGGGGAGCTATTACTTGGCAACGAAATACTACGCCTCCGTTCGTCGGGATATAAGGGAGGTTTTCGAGGAACAGCTCAAAAGATGCAAAACCGATTATTTCGATTTTTATATGCTTCACAGTTTGGACGACTATTATATAAACGACTACATGGACGAAAAAATGGACTGCATCGGCTTTATGCTCGAGCAAAAAAGAATCGGCAGAGTGAAATATCTGGGCTTTTCTTCCCACGCAAACCCGAATACCCTAAGGCGCTTCCTCGATTACTGCGACGAGTTCGATATGGCGCAGATTCAGCTTAACTATCTGGACTGGGATGTGCTGGACGCAAAGGGGCAGTATGAGCTTTTACGGGAACGGGATATACCCGTATGGGTGATGGAGCCGTTGAAGGGCGGAAGGTTGGCGAACCTCGGAGACGAGGCGCAGGGCATATTAAAGGCGACTTCGCCCAATAACTCTGCTCCTTCATGGGGCTTTCGCTTTCTCATGGGGCTGGAGGGGGTGACCTGCGCATTAAGCGGAATGACCACCCCCGAGCAAATCAGGGAAAACTCCCGCATATTCGCCTCACGCAATCCCTTAAGCGAAAAGGAGAGGGAAGCGCTTGAAACCGCCGCCAAAACCTATATGCAAATCATGGGGGTTCCCTGCTCCGCCTGCCGCTATTGCTGTGACACCTGCCCCGCCGAGTTGGATATACCGCTTTTGATAAGGGGTTATAATCAAATGAAGCTTGATAATGCCCTCTGGAAGGTGGACGGGCTGAATAAGGCGAAGGGGCCGGAGGAATGTCTTTACTGCGAAACCTGCTTGAGCCATTGTCCGCAAAAGATACAGATTCCGCAGATCCTTGCGGAGTTTGATGAAATGCTCAATAAAAGGAAGGCATGAGGGTTGAGCATAGAGCAACGAACTGCGCGGCTCGTATCGCTCTTTGTCGTTCATGCGGAAACGCCCTTGGGGAATAGGTATGCAAATGTTTACCAAGCCAAGGAGACCTCCGAGCTTTTTCGCATAATGAGCATATCGGCGTTGGTTTTCTTCAAAAGGGAGAGAGCGTCGGTTGGCATACAGGCGCTTTGATAAAAAGGGCGCTTACCGCAATGATAAACGAAATATTTTAATTCGGTTTTGTTAGACGCTGTCGACAATAAATCAAGCCAACACCGAAGCCCATATTGCGATACACCTAACCCGAACAGCCGCCTCATAAGAAGATGTATACTTCGCATACCTCGTCGCGATACCTCTCCAGTCCTT
>JAAYHF010000103.1 GCA_012727485.1 Eubacteriaceae bacterium | reverse complement strand
TCATGCCGATTTTAATAAATATGCACTAAAGAAAAATCACTTTTTCAATAATCTGCGCAGGTATGTTCACGAAAAAACCACCGATATAACCATTTAGCTCTTTTTATAGATAGACGGAGCTTTCCCCGCCCCTTTATATGATATAATACTTATGCAAAATACAAAACCGAGGTGCCGAAATGGACGATTTCTACTTAATAGGAATATATGCGGTGGTGGTTATTGCTCCTATCCTCATCGGATTAATTGAGATCATCATCAAGTTGCGGAAGCGCTCTTTTATGAAAAATAAGTACAACCTATTGATTCAAAAATACAATCTTGACAGTGTTTTGCTTGTTAAATGTAGGAGTTCGAGTAATGAATCGATTGCCTGTCTGCATGATTGCTACATAGGGCTGAATGATCAGGCTTTTTTCATAATAGCATCTGATCCGAACCCTTATACCGTAAGAATTCAAATAAAAAATCTTGCTTACTTTACCCTTGTGTTCCGCTGGGCAGAAGATAGAAAAATGGATTATTCGAAAGACGGGGCAGATTTCTGGGTGTATTATTATAGTGATGATGAGCAAAGAGCAGAAAATAAACCCCGGGAAGATATTTATTTTGAATCAGGTGATAGTGGTCATGCCGATTTTAATAAATATGCACTAAAGAAAAATCACTTTTTCAATAATCTGCGCAGGTATGTTCACGAAAAAACCACCGATATAACCATTTAGCTCTTTTTATGAAATCGATTGGTCCGATCGAGCTACCTATTAAACAGCGCTACCCTTAATTTTATGGTGGATTGTACTGTGTTTGTATAGTATAATTATAGACATAAGGAGGGTTAAATTATGTATTTCTTGCTGACCTTAGCCATGGGAGCATTTTTGATTACAGTCACCATTGGATTAGCGTGTGCTATTATAGAAAGCATCACCGGGAAAACCATTGTCCTAAATCCAAAGGCCACAGCAAGGGATGAATACCTTATTCACAGTAACGAATACGGTGTTCATTCTATCAGGTATATCAAAGGTGAATTTCCCGTCCAACCCGAACAGCATGTATTGTGTTACTGGGCATTAACTCAATATTATTATTCGATTTATGTTTCCCGAAATTGTTATCGCACAGGTAACTGTGTTGATATAGTGTATGAAGATACGATCGGTTTCTGCGTGACCCCCTATAAGTACGAGAAATTCGATCCCGATGAAAAAATTAATTTAGTCAAGAACCACGATATAATTAAAACCATACATATACTCGCCTTTGCCCTTAACGAAGGGGAGGTTGTGGTTAGAGAATATCAATTTGAAATTGATTTCAATAACGATTTTGACAGTACCTATAATGATCTTGCCTTAATGGATCGCAACATTTTCAAAGAATTCGCCAAGAGAGTACCGTATCTTTCTTATAACGAATATTGTAAGGCGAAAAGTCAATATAATGTGGAGTAGGCTTTAACTGCCTTATTTATTTGAATTATTCCTGGGTCAGGCATTGAGCTTACCCTTTACTTAAAGCGAACAGTTTTTTGATATTATGCCCCGATTGCAACCTTGTGATTATTCGGGTGTTTCATTTGAAAAGGGAATGTGGGCTATTCCGATACCTTATTGCAACCAAGAAAGAACAAGAAAGTAACACAGCGGCTTACAGTATTTAGTCCACAACCGATCAAACGCAAACACAACGACAAGCGTGATCAAAACAATGGGAGTCCGGGCAATCGCCGTGAGTGTCGCCGCCCCCCTCACAAGGCCTATGGGCACCATCAGCCCAAGGAGTTTAAAAATAATTAGCAGAGATATGCAGTAGCCAAGCCAATTTATTAAAAAGCCGATGGTGGAAGGCAGACATAATATTAAGGCTATAACAAAGAGAATTATGCCGATGATATGCTTCAACGAAAGACCGTCCCCCAATAGCCAAGAAAGAAGGCGCGGGAAGTTCAAACAAGCAACGGAGATGGCGTAAAACACCGCAACATTCAGCAGATAGTGCGCGATTTCGGCGGCCGCATTCGCAAGGAATTTTCCGCCCTTGCCCACATCTTCGAATAAAGCCTGTTCGATAAGTACCCACACTTGGCAAAGCGTGACAAAGACAAGGTAAGTGAAAACGCCCAACGCCCTTTTTTCGGAGGGCATTGCGTCCATAATGCCGTTCGTGGCGCTGAACATTTCCACCATGGAGAAAAGCTCCGTCGTTATGTAGCGCATCAAAGGGTTGTCCTGGGCGTACCACTCGTCAAACACATCAAACCCGACGGGTCGCGGATAACTGCCGTAAGGGTTATATAAACCCATTAAAATCTGTGCCGCTATAAATAAAACAACGGATATGACCAGCAGAATAATGAGCTTTCTTTTTGCATAAGCAGTCATATTTCACGCCCCCCGCATTTTAAAATGCCTTAATGTATAATTAATTCATACCATATTTTCGCCCGAAAATCAAATGAAAGAACAAGCCCCGACTATTTTTTCACTTGTTCGGATCCCCCCCTAAACCCTCCCGAAACGGGCTTTTAAAGGAAATAAGCTTGTATGTGTAATAAAACAAACCGCCTTTCCCAAGCTTTTTTCATTCCCTTTCCGCCTTGATGATCGCCGCAAGCTGTGGCATAATGAATTATGGAAATAAAACCGACTTCAGCTTGCCTGATTTTTACCCATAAGGATTTACGGTTCATCACATTTAGAGGGGGAAAGATATGCCCGAAGAAATGAAACTCGGCTTTTTGAATATGAGTGCGGCACAGCGTCGCACTTACTATACCGAGAAAATGCAAAAAAAGTTTCCGGAGGGGAATTTTGAGTATGTGTCGGCGTTGGGCTATTTAGATGAGAACTCAAAGGATATCAGCGATGTCACGGTGCTTCTTATCGCCTGCTTCGGAGGGAAGCAGTATCTTTTAAATGCCGATATGGAGTTGATCTCCGCCGATTATGATGCAATACGCCCGTTTGCGAAAAAGGGCTTCAATTCCCTGCTTTTCGAGGTGACAAAGGGCGGGCTTCTCGGCTTAATGGACAACTGCGGCAAGCTTTTGACCGATGTGAAATACGAATATATCCATACTCTCTCACTCACGCGCGAGCTTGACGGCCCCTATGCGACGGAGTACATCGACCTTTTTGACTGTATACCGCCCCAAGAGGCGGGCGGGGGGAATGATGTTTACGACGAGTGTGCAACGCTTATCTTCAGCGGCCTGTGCGGTATCGACGAGTGTGAAGTAAAGCGGAGTTATAAGCATTTCACCTGTGCCCATGAGGTGGGAGGGAAGTATTATTCCGAGCGGGTGGAAAGCCTTTACATATATCGGGAGTATGATTTTTCCACCGAGGAGTGTCCCGACGATTTTCGGGAATACGCCTTTCGTGTTTCCGTTTTCGATATGATGTTGGGCGGCGCCGAAATAAAAGCGGAGGAGCAAGCAGACATAAGATACCGCGATTATCCCCGCCAACGGGGCAAGCTCACGGTGCGCCGCGATTATCTTGTGCCTTCGCGGCAGTTTGACGAAAATTGAGGTATGGTTGATGAAGCTTAACATTCGCGAAAATGTGTTGTGGGAAGTTAATGCGGAGCCGGGCGAAACAAAGGTCGTCGTGCCCGATTCCGTCAGCGTGATCGGAGAGTGCGCCTTCTGTAATTGCCCGCAACTGCGGCAGGTAACGCTTCCCGAAGGACTGCGAGCAATCGGAGAAAATGCGTTTCAAGACTGCAAGGAGTTAACGCTGATAGCATTGCCGAATGGCTTGAATACCATCGGAGTCGGCGCTTTTGCCGGCTGCGTCGGATTGGGTGAGCTAAATCTGCCCGCATCTCTTGCGGAAATCGGAGATTATGCCTTTGCGGACTGCATCGGTCTAACTCGGGTTGCCCTGTCGGAAAACCTGCGTGTGATCGGCGGGGGAGCCTTTGCCGGTTGCACAAAGCTTAAGAGCATTACTATCCCGGGCAAGGTTGAGAGCATTTACGGAGAGGCTTTCTCCGATTGCTCCGACTTAAGCGAGGTAAAATTCCTTGCCGAGCCCGGCGAAGTGCTGAATCACCTTGCCCCCGATGCCTTTGAGGGTACGCCGTGGCTTAAGGCTCAAAGCGGTATGGTGGTTTTGGGCAAGCTGTTGTATAAATATGTTTCACCCTTTAAGTTAATTGGGAGCGTGAAAATACCCGAGGGCGTGCGGTGGATCGGCAGTCGTGCCTTTGCGGGCTGTTCACAACTTACGGATATAAGCATACCGCCAAGCGTGACTTATATCGGAGTCGGGGCTTTTGAGGGTTGCAAGGGGCTTGAGTCGCTTATTTTGCCGAAGGAACTGAAAACTATTACAAGGGAAATGTTCAAAGGCTGTATCGGACTTAAATCCCTTGCCTTGCCGAATATTATCGAGATAGAAAACAGCGCTTTTGAAGAATGTATCGGACTAAGGGAGATACAACTGCCTCAGGGCTTGAGGAAGATCGGTGAACGCGCCTTTGCGGGTTGTTGCGCCCTGAAGCGCATTGATTTGCCGAAAAGCGTTTATTCCCTGGGTCTTGACGCCTTTGCGGAGTGCGTGTCGCTCACACAAGCCGGCCTTCCCGAAGGACTTGTGGAGAGGGGAGATTATTATGCCTATTTCAGAGGCTGTGAAAAGCTGGCCGCCGCCCGGGAGGATTGGCAGTACACGCTGAACAGTGTGAGGGAGTTTCTCTGCGAGTATGAGAAGGGAAAGGGCGATAATGTAAATGAGTAATGGGTGGTGTCGATAGGGCTGTAAAGGGTGAAACCGAATAAAGCTTAGGCTGTGTAAGGCATTTTATCGGGAGCATAAATTGACTATTTCCTCGCTTCGAAAAGGAAGCGCCTCTTTTCGGTTGTGAGATGTATAGCGTATGGAATTGCTCCCAAAGCGGGTAATCTCACATATATTTTAATGAAAATTAAGCGATAAAGAGCCGGAGTAAACCCTGCCTTTTGAAGGAAAATAGGACATAACTTTACCGAAATCGTTTGCGATAGAAACACTTAATTCTTTACTTATTTTTTCTCACCTGCTTGACGGGTTTGCCAAGTATCCCGCTCAGTGTGAGAAAAAGGGCATGGTAATTTATCACCAACGCGATAATATTGCCAAAATATATTGAAAAAAAAGTAAAGGGAATGAAAAAGAATTCGTTATGAGTTTTCGCCATGGGGAAATGGGCGGGCGCTTGAGTTTTGTGTGGGCTGACCCGGTCACTTTATAAAGCCTCCCTCTTTATTCCGAGCGAATTTATCATTCGAACCGGGTCAGAATAATAAATAGTCTCGTTTAAATAATGAAATTTCTTTCTGATTAATGCTTCGGCAAATTGCCCCAAAGCCGCCGATTTCTCTTTACGGTATGTTTTTGTTCAAGCTGATTTTCGGAAAAAAGTGAAGTTTCACTATGCGTTTGAACGGTGAAACTTTATTTTTACGGAAATGTTTATGGACAGCCCTTTAAATTTTGAATTATAATTTCGGCAATAAAAAACGGTCGGAGTGAGAAGATTTGAACTTCCGGCCTCTTGGTCCCGAACCAAGCGCTCTACCAAACTGAGCCACACCCCGACACAAGCCATATTATAGCCGAGTTTTTCTTTAAAGAAAAGCCTTTTCCCGCATTTTCCCCGAAAAAATAGGGGGCGGGGAGGGGTTGATCGATCCATCTATCTTCTCTTGCGGTGGTTTTAATTTTCGCGTTTATGCCCCCGATTGACTTTTTCCGCCTGCGGCTTTATAATCAAATAAAAAGATACCGTCAGCGATGGGTAACAGATGAGCGATATAAGTAAAAACGAAGAAGACAATAAAATATTAAACGAAGCCGAGGTAGCGATAAAAACCGCACCGACTGCCCCGGAGAGCCTGAATACCGAGGTGGTTTCAAAGCCGAGGCCGAAAAGCTCCTATCCGAAAAAGATACGCCGCATTGCCCTCTGCCTGAGCCTGATACTCATAGCCTACTTCATTTTTTCCAACAGAGGGCTTTCGGATCTGCCCTTTTTCGATAGGTTTTTCTGGCAACCCGCCGCAAGCTATGAGGATTATGAAATCCTTTACGCAGGGCAGATAGCGGAAAACGACTACGAAGCCGCCCTTGAAAGCACGGAGGCGATGATAGGCCTTTATGAGGCGCAGGAAGAGCCGAATCTCTCCGAGCTTTGGGTGAGAAAGGGGTGTTTGTTTGCGCTTTTGGGCGAATACGAATCCACCTTCGAAGCCCTTTCCGAGGCTTTGGAGCAGGGGGGGGATCCGGCGCAGATTTATCTTTTGGAAACCCAATTCTATGCGGATTTAAACGACTATGTGAACACCATAATCGCCCTTGAAAACTATCTGCAAGCCAAGCCGGAGGATACGCAAATGCGCTCGACTTTGGCCCAGGTCTATATGACCTATTCGGATTACAAAAAAGCGGCGCTGGAATATGAGAAACTCGCCGCCGCCCTTCCCGAAAATGCGGAATACTTCTTTTACCTCGGTTATTGTCGTATGCAACTAAAGGATTATAATTTGGCGGTGAGCGCCTTCGACAGCTCCGAGAGCTTGGGGGCGCAGTATATAAACCTCTATTATTACAGGGGAGTGTGCTTAATGTCCCTTTCCGACTATGAAAAGGCTGTTGCCGACTACACAAAAGCCCTTGAAGCCAACCCCGCCGAGGCGCAGACCTATCGCTACAATCGGGGCTTGTGCCTTGTTCAGCTTTTAAAATATAAAGAGGCCGCCGAGGATTTCACCTTCTCCTCTCAAAACGGCAGTGACGAGGAATTAAAGTCCACCTCCCTGTCCTTCCTGGAGCTTCTCAAAGATGTCCTCGAATAAATCAATGGGCAACTAAAGAGCTATTCGCCGCGAAGCTCGTTTTGATATAGCCGGGATTGCCCCATTATTTCTTCGTAAATTGCGAGTATATACTTGTGAAGGGGGGCGGGGGTGCGCTGTTTGACCCTTTCGCGGACTGTCTCCTGCCTTTTTTCGTCAAGGGTGGGCATTCCCCCCTTGTCCTTCAAACGGGAAATTTCTCGGGAAATATCCATGCGCCTTACCAAAAGCGCGGTGAGCTGCCCGTCGGTTTCGTCTATCTGCCTTCTTAATTCGTCAAGTTCCATTTTTTCCTCCCGTAAAGCGGATTGTTGTCTTAATAAGATTATATATCTTGCGGTGTATAATGCAAAATAATAGGGTGCGCTGTGAAGCCGCCATTATTTATTTAGATCATACGCATAATCGCTTGATGTGTTAATGATTTACCCCACAATAGCAAACCGTGAACCCCCCCGCCCTTTTTGCTCCTAAAGATAAAAGAAAACACACTTGTTATTTTCCTCCCAAGTCCCCGAGGGAGTTGCCCTGCGATTAACCCTTGCAAAGAAAGAAATCTCTCGCCTATGCGGCGGGGGTATAACTGCCGTGGTATAGCTTAAAGCCGATTATAGGGTGTTGTCTAAAAACTTTGCCGCATAGAAAGAAAAAAATTCCCGCCCATCGGCTTCGAATAATAAATAAGCAAGCGTGAAATCGGTATTACAATTACCTTAGCGTTATTCGCTTGACCTTGAAGGTTTCCTTCATGCGGCAACCCATACATCACAGATAAATGTTTGCCGCTCGGGATAAAGTCCATAGGGGATATATCCGTATTATAAATGGCGTAATCGCGAATTGTGCGGTATCACCTTAATGAGGTTTGATAGACTTATAAAAGCGGAATATAAAGCAACACCGTAAAAGCGCTTTATGTAATATACGGCATGATGAATTCACCGACAGGCTTCCCCCGCTTCAATAAAGCCATTGCTTCAATTAAATCATTGAGTTTTTACGCTTACGGTGTCTGCCGCATGAAAGCAACACCTTCCCGAAGCCAAACATAAAATAGCATGAGTATATTCTTTTATCGTTCGCAGCAAATAAATTTCTTTCTTTCCACGGTTTTCTTTTATGCGTTTATCATAACAAAGACAGATTTCCCCGCAATAAAAAGCGGCTTCGGTCTCCCGAAGCCGCTTTGCTTTAATGCTATGTTTATGGATTTTATTCCAATTCGAAGGCGCCTGTGTAGAGCTGATAGTAAACGCCCTTCTGTTCAAGGAGCTGATCGTGATCGCCCCTTTCGATTATTCTTCCGTTGTCGATAACCATTATAGCGTCCGAGTTCTGAATGGTGGAAAGTCTGTGGGCGATTACGAATACCGTTCTGCCCTCCATGAGCCTATCCATTCCCTTCTGAACAAGGGCTTCCGTTCTGGTGTCGATGGAGCTTGTGGCTTCGTCCAGTATCATAACGGGAGGATCTGCCACTGCGGCTCTGGCTATGGTCAAAAGCTGTCTTTGACCCTGGGAAAGGTTGGTTCCGTTGGAGTCGAGCATGGTGTTGTAACCGTCGGTGAGCCTTTCGATGAAGCCGTGGGCATTTGCCACCTTCGCCGCTTCGATGCATTCCTCGTCGGTGGCATCAAGCTTGCCGTAGCGAATGTTTTCCATAACCGTGCCGGTGAAAAGGTCGGTGTCCTGAAGAACCACGGACATGGAGCTTCTCAAGTCATGCTTCTTGATGTTCTTGATATTGATCCCGTCGTAGAGTATCTCGCCGCTTTGAATATCGTAGAAGCGGTTGATGAGGTTGGTTATGGTGGTCTTGCCTGCTCCGGTCGCGCCCACAAGGGCTATCTTCTGGCCGGGTTTGGCAAAGATCGTTATGTCGTGGAGAACCCTCTTTTCTTCGTTGTAGCCGAAGTCCACATTGTTCAGCCTGATGTCGCCCTTGAGTTCCACAAGCTCTGTGGTGCCGTCCTGCCCGGGTACTTTCCAAGCCCAAAGATCCGTGCGGTCTTTAACTTCTGTGAGAACTCCGTTTTCGTTGGTGACATTCACAAGGGTGACATTTCCGTCGTCCACTTCGCTGGGCTGATCCATTATGTTGAATATTCTCTGCGCTCCCGCCATGGATTGCACCACGGTGTTGACCTGCTGTGAGATCTGGGTAATGGGCATTGTGAACTGTCTGGAAAGGTTCAGGAATGTCATGAGAAGTCCCAGGGTCATCGGGTGGGAACCTATGGATAATACGGGATTTGTAATAAAGGCTATGTTCGCCCCGCCGTTAATGGCGAGTATTGCGCCTATCAATGCCAGACAAACATACTGAAGGTTGCCCAAAAGTCCGTTGGCGGGCATGAGTACATTGGAGAAAAGGTTTGCTTTGTCGGCTATTCTGAAAAGTTCTTCGTTTTGCTTGTCGAATTCCTTCTTGGCTCTTTCCTCGTAGTTGAATACCTTCACCACTTTCTGCCCGGTGATGTGTTCTTCTATATAGCCGTTGACATTTCCGACCGCGATCTGTCTTCCGAAGAAGTATCTGGCGGATTTGCCTCCCACCTTGGTGGAAACGATGGTCATGATGATGACGAATACGAATACCAACCCGGTCAGCGGTATGCTGATGATAAGCATACTTCCCAAAACTGTGACAATGGAAAGCAGGGTGGAGAAAACCTGGGTCAAGGTGGATTGTATAACCATGCTCACCGTGTTAACGTCGTTGGTGAAACGGCTCATGATGTTACCGGTGGAGTGTTGGTCAAAGTATTGTATGGGAAGTGTTTGGAGATGTTTGAAAAGGTCATCTCTGATTTCCTTTGTTATTCCCTGTGAAAGCCTGTTGCCCACAAGGGATTGGGAAAGGGAAATGGCGATTTCTATAAGATATATCACCGCCATGGTGAGGATTGCGCCCTTTAACCCCTCCAAATTACCCGGAGTGATGTAGTCATCGATCAGATGAGCTGTGAACCATGTTCCTCTGAGTCTGCAATATTGGTTTGCCACAATAGTTGCGAAGGTAAAAAGAGTCATCCATATATATTTTCCCCTCATGTAGGTGAAAATGCGCCCGAAGGTTTTAGGATTGAACTTATATTCCATATCCTTCATTGCCTGTCTGGGGTCTCTGCCGCGGCCGCCGCCGCCCGGTCCTCTACCCATTATTCCAATCCTCCTTTCGTCTGCGAATTGTAAACTTCCTGATAAATGGCGTTGGTTGCAAGCAGTTCGGCGGGTGTGCCGAAGCCGTTGACCTGACCGTTATCCAAAATGAGAATTTTGTCCGCTTTTTCAACGGAGCCGACTCTCTGTGCGATTATGATCTTAGTTGTTTCGGGTATGTATTCCTTGAAGGCCTTTCTTATTCTGGCGTCCGTCTTGGTGTCAACCGCGCTGGTGGAGTCGTCCAGAATGAGAATCTTGGGTTTTTTGAGCAATGCTCTTGCTATACAGAGCCTTTGCTTCTGTCCGCCGGATACGTTTGTGCCGCCTTGGTCGAGAACGGTGTCGTAGCCGTTGGGAAGCTGACGGATAAATTCGTCCGCGCAGGCCATTTTGCAGACCTCCACGAGTTCCTCGTCGGTGGCGTCCTCTTTGCCCCATCTGAGGTTTTCTTTTATCGTGCCGGAGAAAAGTTCGTTTTTCTGAAGCACAACGGCAACCTCGTCTCTGAGCGCTTTGATGTCGTAATCCTTGACATCAAGACCGCCTATCTTAATATCTCCCGCAGTGGCGTCGTAAAGCCTGGGGATAAGGGCGACGAAGGAGGATTTGCCGGAACCGGTTCCGCCCAAAATGCCTATGGTTTCGCCGGGCTTGATATCCACCGAAACATTCTTCAGCGAAAGTCTTTCCATATCTGCGCTGTAAGAGAAATCCACATTTTCGAATTTGATCGACCCGTCCAAAACGGACTCAACGGGATTTTCCGGGTTGGTGATGGTGCTTTTTTCGGTTAAAACTTCATAAACGCGGTCGATCGCCGCCACCGCCTGGGTGAGCATCACATAAACCATGGAAACGCTCATCAGCGAGAAAAGGATCTGCATGGTGTAGGAAAGGAGCATATTCAGCTGACCTACGGTGAAGCCGTCTCCGGCGATTATTCTTTTTGCGCCGAGCCAGGAGATAAGCAGGGTGCAGGCGTTCATGCAAAGGGACATCAGCGGCCAGTTGAGGGCCATTATCTTCTGTGCGGCCCAGTTGTTGTCCAAGATAGCCTGGGTTGCGCCTTCAAAGAGACGAATTTGATAATCTTCACGGACAAAGCCCTTGACCACTCTTATACTGCGGACATCTTCCTGAACGATGCTGTTGAGCTTGTCGGTCTTTTTGAACATGGCTCTGAATATCGGGTGAACTTTCATTGATATGAATATCAGTCCGCCGCCGAGAACGGGAATGGCGATCAGGAAGATGAGCGCCATATTGCCGCCGTAGCGGAAAGCCATTATCATTGCGAAAATAAGGGAACTGGGGACCCTGATCATCATGCGGATAATTTGCATGAAGGCCATCTGAATGCTGTTGACATCGGATGTGCAACGGGTGACGATGCTGGCTGTGGAGAACTTGTCGATGTTGGCGAAGGAAAATTCCTGAACTTTATAATAAAGCGCCTGTCTTAAGTTCTTTGAAAAGCCGGTGCCGGCCCTTGCGGAGCAAATGCCCGTTACCATGCCTAAAACGGCGGATAACAGCGAAGTGCCGATATAAAGCAGAGCCGATGTTTTTACCACATCCAGATTTCCGGCTCTGATTCCCTGATCGAGCAGTCTCGCCGTGATAAGCGGCGTGATGATTTCCATGACCGATTCAAGGATGACGAAAAATGGTATGAGAAGAGCTTCTTTTTTGTACTCTCTCAACGATTGGAGAATTAATTTAACTTTTTCCAATGCTGCCTCCTTAATTATGTTGCGTTACTTGCGTTCGTGTTGTGAGCATCTTGTATCTTATCTTTTATCTTATTGATGATGCCGAAGAAAGTATCGAGCTCTTCCGTTGTCAAGGCGCTGGTCAGTTCATCGTCGATGGACTGCATCGCCTGGGATGTTTCTTTTTGCATATCATAAGCTTTGCGGGTTAAAACAATCTTCTTGAGCCGAGCATCTTCTTCGACCGATTCCCTGGTCAAAAGGCCGTTTTTCTCCATGAGCTTAAGCATACTTGTGACGGTGGAAGAGCGGATAGACAGCTTTTGTTCAATATCTTTTTGATAAATATTGCGGTCTTTATTGTGACTCAAAAATCCGATGATAAAACCATGCATGGGGGTTATATTGTAGGCGCGGTTGATGGACTCCGTACCCTTTTCCATAAATCGGTTGACAAGGTTGTTCAAACTGCGAACAGCGAAGCACAATGTTCTTTTTTGCGTCTCTTCCATAGAGTTCTCCTTTCTTTAAATAATAATTAGCAGTTAGCTCCCAAACAGTTAGCATACGGACTATTATATATATTAGCTGATTTAATGTCAATCCTTTTGCGAAGATAATTAATTATTGCTTAAAATAGTTGAAGCAACGCAAAAAGACAACCCTTTGAGGGTTGTCTGATAAATGTTAAATATTATCAAGCGTTAAATATATCTAATTTGAGAATTATTTACCGAGCAGTTCTTTCACCTTCGCCTTATAAGCTTCAACCCCCGGCTGATCGAAGGGATTGACTCCCAAAAGCACACAACTCACCGCGCAGGCTCTCATGAAGAAATAAGAGGTATAGCCGAAGGTTTCCTCGGAAAGATCCCTTAAAACGAAATTCATCACCGGGGTATTCTCCGAGGAATGGGCGGCGCTCACCGCCTTTTCGATTATCTTTGCCGTCTTGTCGTAACTGCTCTTGCCGCCTTCGTAGGCGATGTCCAATGTGGGGTTTTCCACGCTGAGCATGGTTTCGAATACGATGGGGTTTCCCTGTTGGAGGAACTGTCCGAGGGAGTGTAAATCCCTGGGGAACATGGCGGAAGCGGGCAGAAGCCCCTTTCCCTGCTTGCCCTCGCTTTCCCCAAAAAGCTGTTTGAGCCATTCGGTGAAATATTCGAGCTGAAAATCCCAATAGCCGTAAACCTCCACGCTCTTTCCCTTGATTTCCATCAGCCTGCGAAGCACCGCATACTGATGGGCCGCATTTCTCTCAAAGGGCAGGGTGGATATGTCCTCATAGGCTCTGCGAGCGCCCTTTATAACGGAAAGCACATCCGCCCCTCCGCAGGCTAAGGGCAAAAGCCCCGCCGGGGTGAAAAGGCTGTATCTGCCGCCGATGTCCCCGGGCAAAACCATGGTCTTGTAGCCCGCCTTATCCGCTTCGCGGCGCAGCTCCCCGCTTTTCTCGTCGGTCACCGCATATATGCGCTTGACATAATCGTTGCCGTATTTTTCGAAAAGGAAGTATCTGAAAAGTTTGAAGGCGGCGGTGGTCTCCAGGGTGGTGCCGCTTTTGGAAACAACTATCAGGCAGACTTCCCTGTTTTTGAGTTTCTTCATTATCTGTGCATGGTAAACCGCGCTCATGTTCCAGCCCGCAAAATAAACCTCGGGGCAACCCTCCTTGGGATTGAAGGCGTCCGAAAACATCGAAATGCCCGCCTTTGCTCCGAGATAACTGCCTCCTATCCCTATCACCACCAGGGAGTCGCATTTTCTTTTTATCTCCTCTGCGGTGTTCATGATGTCCAAAAGGGTTTCCTGAGGGATCGTCAGGGGATAATCCAGCCAACCCGTATATTCGTATCCCGCATCTTTAAGGGCGCTGTCGGCGTCCGCCGCGGTGGAAGCGAAGCGGGAAAGGTATTCGGGGGTGTAGAGAGTTTGGGTATAGTCGAAGGTAAGTATGCTCATTATGTATCCTCCGGAGGATATTTTTATAAAATCGATTGATTATATCACAGTTTCTTCTGTTTTGAAATTGTAATGCGCCCTTTTTTTGGTATAATATATTGATTTGTCAGTTGTATGATAAGGTAGGGGATATGTTTCTGATAGCCGCATTGGGTAATCCGGGAAGAGAATATGCGAAAACAAGGCACAATGTGGGTTATATGACGGCGGACGCCTTCTGCGAGGCCCATGGTATAACCGGGTTTTCCTCAAAGTTCAGCTCTTTGTGCGCCAGCTTTACGATATTCGGCGAGAAGGTAATTCTGATAAAACCCCTGACCTATATGAACGACTCCGGCAGGGCGGTGAGAGAAGCTGTCGATTTTTATAAGATTCCCCCGCAGAATGTGATTGTCATTCATGACGATGTGGAATTCCCCCTCGGGGTGATCAAAATTCGCGCTTCAGGCAGCGGCGGCACCCATAACGGCATGAAAAGCGTGGTGGCCTGTTTGGGTTCCAAGGATTTTCCCCGGCTCAAGTTCGGAGTGGGCGATGAGAGGGGAGGAAGGGATCTGAGGGACTATGTGCTTTCGCCCTTCAGTCCGCAGGAGCTTGAAATCGTCTTGCAGTCGGCAAAGCGGGCTGTTTTGATAATAGATACCATAATAGCCGAGGGGATTAACGCCGCAATGAATAAATATAACCCCCGCAGGGAAAAACCGACTCCCGCCCCGAAGGATTCGGTAAGCGAAATGCCCGAAGTGCCCGAAGGCGCCCCCATTGAGGCTCAATCGGAAACAACCGCGCAAAACAGCGAAAAATAAAAGGAAAGCAGTAAACAAACTGAAATATTATAGATACCGCAGTATACTAAGTCAAGATTATTTTTACAAAAAGCGAAAAAACTATTGACAGCGGCTTCGTTTAGTTATATTATATTTTTTCGCAAGTAAAGGTTTTTTTGGCGTAAAAAAAGAAGAATCGCGTCGAGAAAACTTGGAAAAAAGCGCATAAAACGGCGCATAAGCCAAAGCGCAATATAATGAATGGAGGACGCCGGCTAAGATTAAGCTTATATTATTATAATAGCGCAAAGCGGGCGGCTTTACAATTCTTTATCATAATTTTTCATAACAAAAGGAGTTACGATGGTACATAAGGAACTTATCGGCAAACGCGAAAGGATGAGCTTTGCCCGTATAAAGGACGTTATGGAGCTTCCCTATCTCATCGAAATTCAGAAATCCTCCTATGAGTGGTTTTTGAATAAGGGTATGAAGGAGGTCTTTGACGACATCAATCCTATCGTGGACTACTCGGGCAATCTTTTCCTGGATGTGGTGGATTACAATTTGGAGGGCAAGCCCAAATACGATCAGGAAGAATGCAAGGAAAGGGATACCAACTATTCCACCTCTTTGAAGCTCAAGGTCCGATATCACAATAAGCAAACCGGAGAAATAAAAGAGCAAAATATTTATATTGCCGATTTCCCGTTGCTCACCGATACAGGCACCTTCATCATAAACGGAGCCGAGAGAGTTGTCATAAGCCAGCTGGTGAGAAGTCCGGGGGCTTACTTTTCCGTTGAAACGGATAAGCACGGCAACGACCTTTATTCCTCCCAGCTTATCCCCAACAGGGGAGCTTGGCTCGAATACGAAACAGACTCCAACAACATTCTCTATGTTCGCGTGGACCGCACCAGAAAACTTCCGATAACCGCCCTTGTTCGGGCCATCGGCGTGGGTACCAATGCCGAGATCATCGACCTTTTCGGTGAGGACGAAAAGCTCCTTGCAAGCATTAAAAAGGACGACTCCACCAACATCGAAACCGGACTTACCGAAATATACAAGAAACTGCGCCCGGGAGAACCCGCCACCATAGACAGCGCAAGGCCCCTTTTCAATTCCATGTTCTTCGACCCCAAAAGATACGATCTCATGCTGGTGGGCAGATATAAGCTCAATAAAAAGCTCAGCCTCGCCAACCGCATAATCGGCCTTGCCCCCGCCGCCAATGTGGCAGACCCCCGCACAGGAGAGCTTTTGGCCGCCGCCGGAGAGATTTTAACGGAGCAGACCGCCTGGGCCATTCAAAACAGCGGCATAAATAAACTTGCCGTGACAGCCCCGGACGGGCAGGTGGTGAATGTGGTGGGTAACGCCATGGTTTTCGCCGATAAATACGGGATTCCCTTCGACATAAGCGAATTTGATATAGATATGCCGGTGGCCACCTCCGTTTTGGAGGAAATCTTGGCCGCCGACGAGAGCGACGAAAAAAAGAAGGAGATTTTCGCCTCCTCCTTGAATAGACTCATGCCCAAGATAATAACCCAATGGGATATTTTGGCAAGTGTCAGCTACAATCTGGGACTTTCCCACAAAATCGGTGAGATAGACGACATTGACCATTTGGGAAACAGAAGGCTGCGCTCCGTGGGCGAGCTTTTGCAGAATCAGTTCCGCATAGGCATGACCCGCTTTGAAAAGAATGTCAGAGAGCGTATGCAGGTAACCAATCCGGAGGAAATAACCCCCCAGGGTTTGGTGAATATCAGACCGGTTTCCGCGGCCTTAAAGGAATTCTTCGGTTCTTCCAAGCTTTCGCAGTTCATGGATCAAACCAACCCCTTGGCGGAGCTAACCCATAAAAGAAGGGTTTCGGCCCTCGGTCCGGGCGGGCTTTCCAGAGAGAGGGCGGGCTTTGAGGTTAGAGATGTTCACCATTCCCATTACGGAAGAATATGCCCCATAGAAACCCCTGAAGGCCCCAACATCGGACTGATCGGCTCCCTTTCCACCTATGCCAGAGTCAATAAATACGGCTTCATCGAAACCCCCTACCGCAAGGTGGTGGGCGGGCAGGTCACCGGGCAGATAGATTACATTACCGCCGAGGAGGAGGGAAAATATATCATAGCCCAAGCCTCCGAGGAATTGGACGAAAACGGCTATTTCATCAACGATAAGGTCACGGGAAGAAGCGGCAAGCAGAGGGATTTCGGAACAAGCCCCAGAGAAGCAGTGGATTATATGGACATTTCTCCCCGTCAGATAATCTCCGTGGGAACGGGCATGATCCCCTTCCTCGAAAACGACGATGCCAACCGCGCCCTTATGGGAGCGAATATGCAGCGTCAGGCAGTGCCCCTGCTTGTTCCCGATGCCCCTGTGGTGGGAACGGGAATGGAATATCGGGCCGCGAAGGATTCCGAGGTCTGTGTCATCAGCGACATTGCGGGCGTGGTCAGCAGAGTCACCGCAGACGAGATCGTCATAACCGACGACAACACAAAGGAAAAGAAAAGATACCGCCTGCTCAAATTCAAGAGAAGCAACCAGGGCACCTGCGTCAACCAGCATCCGATAGTCAAGGTGGGAGACAGGGTTTCCCCCGGGGAAGTCATAGCGGACGGCCCCTCCACCCAGCTCGGAGATATGGCGGTGGGCAGGAATGTTCTCATAGCCTTCATGACATGGGAAGGATATAATTACGAAGACGCCATTCTCTTAAGCGAGAAATTGGTTAAGGACGATGTTTACACATCTATCCATATAGAAGAATACGAAGCGGAAGCCAGAGAAACCAAGCTCGGCCCCGAGGAGATAACCCGGGAAATACCGAACATCGGAGAAGATGCGGTTAAGAATTTGGATTCCAGAGGAATAGTCCGCATCGGCGCGGAGGTCACCAGCGACGACATTTTGGTGGGTAAGTTAACTCCCAAGGGAGAAACCGACCTTTCCGCGGAGGACAGGCTCCTGAGGGCCATATTCGGAGAAAAGGTGAGGGAAGTGCGCGACACCTCCCTTAAAGTTCCCCACGGAGAAGCGGGAATAGTGGTCGATGTGAAGGAATTTTCCTCCGAAAACGGCGACGAACTCAAACCCGGGGTCACAAAGCTCGTGCGGGTTTATGTGGCGATCAAAAGAAAGATCTCCGTCGGAGATAAAATGGCGGGTCGTCATGGCAACAAGGGCGTTATTTCCAAGATAATGCCTGAGGAGGATATGCCCTTCATGGACGACGGAACTCCGCTGGATATCCTGCTTTCGCCCATGGGCGTGCCGAGCCGCATGAATATCGGTCAGGTGTTGGAAGTCCATTTGGGGCTTGCCTGTCGGGCAAAGGGTTGGAGAATAGCCACCCCCGTATTCGACGGAGCCACCGAGGAAGAAATAAGGGATCTTTTGGTGGAATGCGGCTACGACCCCTCGGGTCAGGTCACCTTAAGGGACGGCAGAAGCGGCGAACCCTTCGCAAATAAGGTCACTGTGGGCTATATGTATATGCTCAAACTGCATCACTTGGTGGACGATAAGATGCACTCCCGTTCCACAGGCCCCTATTCCCTTGTCACCCAACAGCCCCTCGGAGGAAAGGCCCAATTCGGAGGTCAGAGATTCGGTGAAATGGAGGTTTGGGCTTTGGAAGCCTACGGCGCCGCCAATGTGCTTCAGGAGATACTCACCGTCAAATCCGACGATGTGGTGGGAAGGGTCAAGGCCTATGAGGCGATAGTCAAGGGGGAAAACATTCCCTCGCCCAGCATTCCCGAAAGCTTCAAGGTTTTGATTAAGGAATTCCAGAGCCTTTGCTTGGATATAAAGGTCTTAAACGAAAACGGAGAAGAAATTATCCTTTCCGACGACTACGACATTACCGCGCCCGATATGGTGCGAATCAGAAACACCGGAAGCGATACGAACGAAATGGAATTCGTTGACGATGATGAAGATGATTTCGATGACGAAGACGATGACGATTTCGATGATGACGACGATTTTGACGATGGCGAAGATGAAGAAGACGATCTTGACGATGATGAATCCGACCTTCTCATGGACGCCGACGCCGAAACGGACGATGATTTTTAAGGAGGAGCTTCTTTGAGCCAATACAGCAGCTATGCCGGAGAGCCGGTAAACCAGCTCAATGATTTTAAATCCATCAAGATAGGGCTGGCCTCGGCGGATAAAATAAGGGAATGGTCTTTCGGCGAAGTCAAAAAGCCGGAAACCATCAATTACAGAACATCTAAGCCCGAAAGGGACGGTCTTTTCTGCGAAAAGATATTCGGGCCCATGAAGGACTGGGAATGTCACTGCGGGAAATACAAGGGCTCCAAAAACAAGGGGATAATCTGCGACAGATGCGGAGTTGAAGTTACCAAATCCAAGGTTCGCAGAGAAAGAATGGGGCATATCGAGCTTGCCGCCCCCGTCACCCATATATGGTATTTCAAGGGAAACCTTTCCAGAATAGGCGTTATTTTGGATATATCCCCCAAGGAATTGGAAAAGGTCATTTACTTCGCTTCCTATATAGTAACAGACCCGGGCAACTCCCCCTTGGAAGTGAAAAAACTGCTCAACGAAACGGAATATAAGGAAAACAAGGACACCTTCGGAGATGCCTTCTCCGCCAAGATAGGGGCGGAAGCGGTGTTGGAGTTGCTCACCCAGCTCGATTTGAACGAAGAATCCAAGAACCTTAAGGAGATCCTCGAAAACAGCACAGGCCAGAAGAAGGCTAAGGCCATCAGAAGGCTGGAGGTTGTGGAGGCCTTCAGAAAAAGCGGTAACGATCCCAAGGATATGGTACTCACCGTGGTTCCCGTCATTCCGCCGGATCTGCGCCCCATGGTCATGTTGGACGGGGGCAGATTCGCCACCAGCGATTTGAACGACCTTTACAGAAGGGTCATCAACCGCAACAACCGCCTCACCAAGCTCCTTGAGCTTGATGCGCCGGATATAATCATTCAAAACGAAAAGCGTATGCTCCAGGACGCTGTGGACGCCCTCATCGACAACGGCCGCCACGGCAGAGCCGTAACCGGAGCTTCCAACCGTCCCCTGCGCAGTCTTTCCGATATGCTCAAGGGCAAGCAGGGCCGTTTCAGACAGAATCTTTTGGGCAAGAGGGTGGACTATTCGGGCAGATCCGTTATAGTCGTCGGCCCGGAGCTTAAAATGTACCAATGCGGGCTTCCCAAGGAAATGGCAATAGAGCTTTTCAAGCCCTTTGTGATGAGGGAACTCGTTCAAAGAAGATACGACCAAAATATAAAGAGCGCCAAGAGAAAGGTGGAAAGGCTGGATCCGATAGTATGGGATGTGCTTGATGATGTTATCAAGGATCACCCCGTCATGCTCAACCGCGCCCCCACGTTGCACCGCCTCGGAATACAGGCCTTCGAACCCGTTTTGGTGGAAGGCAGGGCGATAAAACTGCATCCCTTGGTTTGTACGGCTTACAATGCGGACTTCGACGGCGACCAAATGGCCATTCATGTGCCCCTGAGCGTTGAAGCCCAGACGGAAGCCAGACTGCTCATGCTTTCCGCCTACAACATCTTAAAGCCCCAGGACGGTATGCCGGTGGTTGTTCCCACCCAGGATATGATACTCGGCTCCTATTATCAAACGATGATGGAGGTCGGGGCAAAGGGGGAGGGAAGCCATTTCGTGGATTTGATGGAAATGGAAATGGCCTACGAGAACCGGGAAGTGGATATCCACGCCAGGGTTTATGTGAGGCTCACCCGCACCTTCGAGGGTGTTACCCAATCCCGCAATGTTTACAGCTCCGTGGGCAGGTTCCTCTTTAATGAGATAATCCCCCAGAATTTGGGCTTCGTTAAGAGGGAATGTTTGGACGATATGTTCAATTTGGAAATAGACACCGTCGTGGATAAGGGAATATTATCCAAGATAGTCTATCAGAGCTTCATAACCGCGGGAGCATCCAAAACTTCGATACTTTTGGATGCGATCAAGGCCAACGGTTTCAAATATTCCACAAAGAGCGCAGTCTCCATTTCCGTGGCGGATATGCAGGTGCCTTCCGAGAAAACGGAGATCCTCTCCCAGGCGGATAAGGAAGTCGATAAGATAAATTCCCAATTCGCCAGAGGCTTTTATTCGGACGGCGAAAGGAAGAAAAGAACTCAAAAGGTTTGGGAGAAGGCCACCGATGCGGTGGGTAACTTCCTGATGGATAATTTGGACGAGAAGAACCCGATCACCATGATGGCTTCTTCGGGAGCCAGAGGAAGCGCCAAGCAGATAAGACAGCTTGCGGGCATGAGGGGTCTTATGGCCTCCCCCTCGGGAGAGATTATCCTCCTTCCCATACGCTCCAATTTCCGCGAAGGGCTGAATGTGTTGGAATTCTTCATTTCTTCCCACGGCGCAAGAAAGGCCCTTTCCGACACGGCTCTGCGTACCTCCGAGTCGGGATACCTCACCAGAAGGCTGGTGGACGTATGTCAGGATCAGATAATCAGGGAATTCGATTGCGGCACCGAGGACGGTTTTGAAGTCACCGCCATGAAGAGCGACAACGCCACCATCGAATCCTTAAAGGAAAGAATAAACGGCAGATATACCTTCGAAGCGGTCACAGACCCGGAAACGGGCAGGGTGATAGTGGGTAAGGGCGAGCTGATAACCGTACCCAAAGCCGACGAGATCGTCGCCGCAGGGGTAAGAAAGGTTATAATCAGAGCCGTCTTTAACTGCAAGAGCAAACACGGCATCTGCCAGAAATGCTACGGCACAGACCTTACCACAATGCAACCCGTGAACATAGGCGAAGCGGTGGGAACGATAGCCGCCCAGTCCATAGGAGAGCCGGGAACCCAGCTTACCATGCGTAACTTCCATACCGGAGGGGTCGCGGGTGCGGACGACATCACCCAGGGTCTGCCGAGGGTGGAGGAGCTTTTCGAAGCCAGAAGGCCCAAGGGCGTTTCCATCATAAGCGAAATAGACGGAAGCGTTTCCTTCGGTGAAAACAAGAAGAATATGCAGGTGGTCATCGTCACCAGCTCCGAAAGCCAGACAAGGGAATATGAGATACCCTTCGGTGAAACCCTCCTTGTGCGCGAAGGAAGTAGGATAAAGGCCGGAGATCAGATAACCAAGGGCCCAATAAACCCCAACGACCTCATCGGCGTGAAGGGTGTGGACGGAGTTCAGCGTTACATTCTTCAGGAAGTACAGAAGGTTTACCGCTTGCAGGGCGTTAATATCAACGACAGGCATATCGAGGTGGTAATCCGCCAGATGTTGCGTAAATACAAGGTCACCGACAGCGGCGACACGAATCTTCTGCCGGGCAGTAATGTGGATATAACCGAGCTGAATGAGGAGAACGAAAGAATGGAGAGGGAGGGTCTCAAGGCGGCCCAGGCGGACAGAATCCTGCTGGGAATCACAAAGGCGGCCCTTGCCACCACAAGCTTCCTTTCCGCCGCTTCCTTCCAGGAAACCACCAGAGTTCTCACCGATGCGGCGGTCAAGGGCAAGGTGGATAACCTGATGGGCCTCAAGGAGAATATCATCATAGGCAAGCTTATCCCCGCCGGAACGGGCATAAAGACCTATACCGACATCGACCTTCAACTCGACAGACCCGCCATGGATATTCCCGACGAATATTTCTACGGCGACGGTTCGGAGGGCGGCGAGAATGATCCGACTCTCCCCGAGGAGGACGAATTTAAAGCCGATACCGAGGACGGCCCCATCTTAGGGCCGATAATTCCGGGCGAACCCGTGAAGAAGCTTTCGACGCAGGACGGGAATCAGTAAGCAATATCGAAATAACAAAACGATTTATAACAGCGTATTTATGCCCGAAGGGGGATAAATACGCTGTTATTTTACAGAAAAAGCGTTTTTAGGGTTGTGCTTAAGGCGATATCGCACAGAATCAAGCGAGTATAACCCATATTGTTGTATCGAAGTTTTTGTCATTGTGACCCGGTCATAATAGCAAAATTGACTGCGGCCAGTCAGATTAGCATAATGACCCGGTCGGAAATGAAAGGTCAGATATTATACGACAATGGTATTTAGCTCTGTATATATCTTTCCCTTGTAATCCGAATGAAGTCACAAGTCTTTTTTGTGACCCGGTCTGTCATTATAGCAATGGTATATAACTCTGTATGTAACTTGGCCTAACCTTAATTAAATCTATTGTTTAAGCCGAGTCAGAAAGAGGAAGAAACTGTGAAAGCAGACCCGGTCACTATGGTTAAATTGTTTGCGGTCAGTCAAATTTGCCATAATGACCCGGTCAGAAATGAAAAGTGTTGGTTTGTGAAGCTTAAAGCTGCCTGACCCGGTCATTAAGTAGAATGTTGTACTCTTTTATAAAAATAGAAATTATAACCCGAAATCGTTTACGACTTGCTAATAATACAAAAAGCAACTATTTACTATTATGACCCGGTCAGAAAGCAAAAACCTTATTCAAGGTATAAATGATAAGCTTGAATTTGTTCTTTATCGAAATAACGAAACGATATATATCAGCGTATTTATGCCCGAAGGGGGATAAATACGCTGTTTTTTACAGAAAAAGCGTTTTTAGGGTTGTGCTTAAGGCATACCGCACAGGATCAAGCGAGTATAACCCTTATTGTTGCATCGAAGTTTTTGCCATTGTGACCCGGTCATAATAGTAAAATTGACTGCGGTCAGTCGGATTTAACATAATGACCCGGTCAGAAAGTAAAAATATGTTGTAATTTCTTATAGATAAAAAAAACCGGAATTATTTACGACTTACTAAACACATAAAAGGCAAATTTTTACTATTATGACCCGGTTATTATTCTCTTGTAATATACATGAAGCCATAAGTCTCTATTTTGTGACCCGGCCGGAAAGTCAAACTTTATAAATAGTTCATCACCTGTAACCTGTATAAAGCCAAGTATTAACCTGTCGGTATAAAAATACATAAGATTTTGTCATTCCAACCGGATCACAACGATAACCATTCCGCATATTCAATGCAATCCCGGCAAAGGGAGATTTATAACATACTGTATAATTCCCCCCCCGGCGGTAGCTTACCCCGCCCCTACGAAAACATACAAATCAATATGTGAAAAACAATAAAAGAAAAGACTGCTGCGTTCCAACTTATCCAGAGATAGGAATATAACGGAGTATTACAAAACAAAAAACGACCCAAAAGAAAATCGGGAAGGCTTTCTTCCCGATTTTGATATTCATTATATTTAATATTTTTACTCACTTTAAGATGGCTTCGTGCCATTCGGTGAAGTGCCGATCGGCCTTGTGTCGCCGTTGGTCTGACCTGTGTTATTGTCACCCCCAAAGGAGTCCGAGTTGAGGGCGCGCCTTGCGGCTTCGATGCGCTCAAGCTTCCTTTTGCGGCGTTCCTCAAGCTTCTTTTTATTGCGGTATTTCTTCAGGAATCCTATCACCGCACCCACCAGAGCCACCAATCCGCCTATTATCATTCCCGCAACGCCGTCGGCTTTGAGAGAAGCGGCCAGACTCGCCGCGGATTGGTTGAGAACAGCGGTTATGATCGGATTATTCCCGGCGGAATAGGCTTTGACTGCGGCTTCCAAAATTGTGCGTATATCGAGGAAGAAGAACCATGCAAGGGTGAAGGTAAGCACTCCTCCCCAGAAAATACCTTCCCATATTCTCCATCTGCAAAGGCATATCAGCGCCACGCATACAAAGCAAATCAGGAAAAGCAGAAATTTTGCCCCGTCCGGATTGTTTTGCACCGCATAGAAGAATTTGAGCAAGAGCTGAGCGCCCCGGGAGAAATTCAGGGGATTGAGCGCCGTGTCCTCGGTGATGTGATATATCAGAGCATAGATGCTGTGTTTCGCCTCGGGGGTGATTTCGGTTTCGTCGCTTAGGGTTATTTCATCTATATGGGCTTCGAAGGCTTCGTCCACGGCTTGTTTGACGACAAATTCGTCCAACTTGTTTCCGAGCAACATTTTATATTGCATTACCGATACATCGGAAAGCATTGCGCCGAAGCCGTCGCCGGCGGCTATTTCACTTATCTGTTCGGTTGTAAATTGCAATTCGGTCATTTCGGTTTGGAAAGTCTGGTAAAGGGGAGTATCGTTTCCCTCGGAGTCCTTGATAAAATCCGCGGCGGTGACCTTTTGAGCCGCAGAAAGTATGCCCGCTTCATCGGTGAGAGTGTCAATCTCAAAGGCAAAGTAGGTTGCCGCCTCGGTTATCAGCAAAGCGATCCCGATGATTACGGCGAAAAGCATTCCCAACACATTGAGGATTTTTTTCATATTCATACCTACCTCCAACTCCAAACATATATTACCATATCGCGGCAGGAAAAGCATTATCCTTTTGGATTTTATATAGTAAAATTATAGCATAATCCTTTCGATAAACACCCCTGTCGGCATAAAAAACATAAACGCCGCATAAATCGTTATATGTTTTACACAAAGAATAGTATACGCCGCCATAATAAAGATAAGCATAAACCGCAACTTATTTTATGCCTTTATATACTTATATGCCTTGAAAAACCTATCATTCCTTCTTCGGTCGTCACTCGCCCGAAATTGCTTTTTCCATAAGGGAGCAAAGGGCGGCGGGCTCATGAGGATCGAAAAAATCCGCCTTATCATAGCCCTCAAGCACTTCTCGGGAAAAGGAGCAGTTTGAGGCGATTATCGGGCAGACCTTAAGAACCCCTCGAGAATTCCCTTGCTTGTCAATATGCCTTTAGAGATTGAAAGCTCTTTATAGTAGCTTTTCAGCTTTTTTAGCTTCATCAAAGAATTATATCCTCGTGATTAATTGCCGCCATTCATCGCAGTCTTTTCATCCTTTGCAATCACCGAAAGCAAAGCATTTTCCATCATATTGGTGACGGCCATTTCCTCGAAATGCTCTTTAAAGTAATCCCTGGCGTTTTGCCCGCAGTGTGCATACTTTTCCGGATTATCTATGAAATCGCCCATCAGTTCGCCCAAAGCGGCCCCGTCTTCAATATCGACACAACCTCCGCAGCGGGATTCTTCTATCACATCCCTGGCGGCGCCGTTTATCGCGGCAAAAACGGGTTTTCCCGCCGCCATGTAGCCCTGAAGCTTTGCCGGCATGGTCATCTCCACGGCGGGTATGCGCTTTAGGGTAAGCAGACAGGCGTGGGCTTGTCCGTAAAATTCGGGCATCTCCTCTATCGGGTGCCAACCGAAGAAGTTAAATTTGTCCGTAAGCCCCCGCAGAGCCACAAGTTCCTTTAATGACGCCAACTCCGAGCCGTCCCCGACGATATTCACGACAAAGTCCTTATCCTTAATGGTGTGGGCGGCTTCAACAATGGTTTCCAGACTTTGGGCCTTGCCGATGTTCCCGGCGAAAAGAAAGACAGGTTTTTCGTTTTCCCTGCGCTCCTGGCTTTTAACTCTCAAAAAAAGACCGCTGGCGTGCTGGGGAATGTAACTAATCCTTTCAAGGGGAACCTTATTTACAGTGTTGATATATTCGATAAAGTATTGAGATGTCACCACTATTGCGTCCGCTTCATTATAAGTTTTTTGCGAATATGATTCTGTCAGCTTATAAAGAAGGTTGTCCCTGCTTTTCATCTTAGAAAGAAGGGATTCCGGCCAAAGGTCTGTGCAATAGATGAAAAGGGGCTTGCCGGTGAGCCTCTTGGCTATTCTTGCGGCCTGCATCTGATAAATCGGCGAAGTCTGATAGCCGAATATAATATCGAAATCCTTCAGACTGCGAACTTTAAGGCAAGAGGAAGCCACATAACTGAAATAGTTCAATGCCCTTTTGATTATGCCCGCCTTGCCCCGGGCAATTTCCTTGACCCTTATTATGGTCACATTATTATGCACCTGAAGCCTGTTTTTTCCCCGGCGATATTCTTCGGGTATAACACCCGAAGGGTAATTGGGCAGACCTGCAAGAACGCAAACCTCATGACCTTTGCTCGCAAGCCCTTCGCATATCTCCGTTATATTGAATTGCTCGGGCCAATAGTGTTGGGTTATCACCAATATCTTCATAGCGTTATCCTCATGGGTATGGGAATCGGAGTATTAAGCTCTTTTCCCATGTTTTTCTTTTAAATAAACCATTTAATTATAATACCAACGGGGTTTTAAGTCAAATGATTATAGCCCCCTCTTTCGACCGATATGCTTAAAGTTAATTAATTAATGGGAATTTAAGGAACAAGAAGGGAAAATAATATATTATATATAGTATAAATTATATATCACATATTAAGAACGAAATGGGGCATCAGATGAAAAACATCACCGATTACATCAAACAAAATAACCTTACCTTTGCTCAAATGCCCTTTAATCCGGTGGATAGCCTGATTTTTTCCCAATTCTCCTATATCGATTTCAAGGATATGGTGCCCGGCTTCGAAAGTTGGCGGGAAGGGGTGAGCATAAAGGATGTCATTCGGGCGGAATATTTCGATGAAATGCTCAGGGAAGTCACCATGATGAAAGCCACCCTCGAGATGATGTACGCCATTGCCGTCAGCCCCAGATTCAGGGATATAAAGTTGAGCTTCTACGCCGATGAAAGGGACGATGAGGCCGAAAAGCAGTTCTCGGCGGTCGTATTTTCCTTGAACGACTGTTGCCATTATGCGGCTTTTCGGGGAACGGACGCCACTTTTTTGGGTTGGAAGGAGGATTTCAACATGGCCTTTATCAGCCCCGTTCCCTCCCAGAGTGCGGGGGCGGAATATCTGAAAAGGGCGGCGGCGTCCCTCGAGGGAGAGATTATCACCGGAGGCCATTCCAAGGGAGGCAACATCGCCATATATGCCGCCGCGGAATGCGGCCCCGATATAGCCGAAAGGATCTCCCGTATTTATACCCACGACGGCCCGGGCTTCACATCGGAATTCTTGGCGAGTGAGGGCTATCAACGGATAAAGGGCAAAATTCACAAGACCATTCCCGAATCCGCCCTTATCGGAATGATGCTGGAAAATGAGGGTGGTTACAGCGTGGTAAAAAGCAGTCGCATGGGGGCGCTTCAGCACGACCCCTTTTCCTGGGAAGTGGGCGGGGAGGATTTCATCATAGCCGACAGGATATCCCCGGGGGCCGAATATATGAATAACACCATCTCGGATTGGGTGAAGGCCCTTTCCTTCGAGCAAAGGCAGTTGTTGGTGGATTTCCTTTACAGCGTGGTCAGCGCAGGCGCTTCCACCAACTTTGCGGAATTTTTAAAGGACAGCAGGAAGGAAGTGGCCGCCATGTTCGATGTGATAAAGCATATAGACAAACCCACCCGCAGTGTTTTGAAAAACGCCTTCAGGGAATTTTTAGCGGCGGCGGTGAAGAATACGGGTAAGGGGAAGAAGGTCAAGGTCGGTAAACCGAAGATTTTGACCGATATTTCTTAGACGCTGTCGACAATAAATCAAGCCAACACCGAAGCCCATATTGCGATACACCTAACCCGAACAGCCGCCTCATAAGAAGATGTATACTTCGC
>JAAYHF010000102.1 GCA_012727485.1 Eubacteriaceae bacterium | reverse complement strand
TCTCGGAAGTTTCTCCGTTGGTGCGTATATTGTAAGCCCCCGCCGGTATCTTATGCAGACCGGAAATTTCCGCCAAAAGATTTCTTTGAATCGGATCCATTGCCATTTCAGTTTCCCTCCCTTTCCGCCGCTTTGCAGGCCACATTAACGCCCATTAAATCGGGAAGCACTTCATCCCTTTTCCCGAATTGCTTCACCCTGCCGCCCTCGAGAACGATTATATTGTCGGCTATGTTGAGTATTCTTTCCTGATGACTTATCAGAACGATCGCCCCGTTTATTTTGCTGTAAAGGGATTCGAAAACCCTTATAAGAGAATTGAAGCTCCAAAGGTCTATTCCCGCCTCAGGCTCGTCGAATATGGAGATCTTTGTGCCTCTGGCGAGGACTGTTGCTATTTCTATCCTTTTCAATTCTCCCCCGGAAAGGCTGGAATTGACTTCCCTGTTCACATAATCCCTGGCGCAAAGCCCCACCGCTGAAAGATAATCGCAGGCTTCGTCCAGCCCCACCTTTCTCCCTGCGGCAAAGGCGATCAAATCCTTCACGACTATTCCCTTGAATTTCACGGGAGACTGAAAGGCGTAGCTTATGCCCTCCTGCGCTCTTTGGGTTATATTATACCCGGTAATGTCTTTCCCGTCCAAAATAAGACTGCCCTTTGTGGGGGTGATGATGCCGGCTATCAGCTTGGCGAGGGTGGATTTTCCCCCTCCGTTCGGGCCGGTGATGGCGGTGAAACTGTTATCTATTTTTAAATTAATGTCCTCGAGGATACGCTTTACTTCCCCGTCTTCTTCCACTTCATAGGTAATGCCGTTTAGTTCGAGCAAATTTTCCTCCCCTGTTGCAGATTTTGTGCTTATATATATTTATTATACCACCCATACCCATTGCAAACAAACTATTGTACAAATGCTATTTGGGGCAATACATTTTGACCGATAACCCGAAAACGCCCGAAAAGAGATTAAAATTCGTTTAAATGCTTTGACTAAAAAGCCTTATTGTGTTATTATTCAGCCTAACGGAGTGAATATGGAAGAAGATCCGGACAGTCCTACGGATAAAAACAGAATAAATACAGTAAAACACCCAAGCATAACGAAGAAAGAGTTTCCCCGGAAAAGTCTTCCCGATTGTGCTTTTTTGTGTTTCAACAAAAACCTCGCCAATCAAAGAAACCTTCTTCCGAAGGAGTTTGCCTATTTGAGAATATAGTTCTTGCTTTTCAAAAACAAATAAATCAATCGGAGGAGAAATGAACGACAATTTATTCTTGCAGTTACTGCTGCAATTCCTATTAATAGCCCTTAACGCCTTTTTCGCCTGTGCGGAAATAGCCGTGATAACAATAAACGATGCGAAGCTCACCCTTTTGGCGGATTCCGGCGACAGGAGAGCCAAAAGGCTCATCAAGCTCACCGCGGACCCTTCCCGCTTTTTAGCCACCATTCAGGTGGCAATAACCCTATCGGGGTTTTTGGGCAGTGCCTTTGCCGCAGACACCTTCTCGGACATCATCGTGGAAAAGCTCGTCGCTTCGGGGGTTACCATTCCCCCCGCCACCCTAAACCCGATAGCGGTGGTGGTGATAACCATAGTCCTTTCCATAATAACCCTTATTTTCGGGGAGCTTGTGCCCAAACAGTTTGCCCTTCGCAGGGCGGAGAGCTTGGCGCTCAAAATGTCCGGGATTATATCCTTCTTTTCAAAGGCCTTTAAGCCCATCGTATGGTTTCTTTCCTTTATGACCGACAGCACCCTTAAGCTTTTCGGCATAAATCCCCATGAAGAACAGGCGGACGAAACCGAGGAGAATATCCGCATGATGGTTGATGTGGGAAGTGACAAGGGAACCATTGATGAAGAAGAAAAGGAAATGATAATCAATGTTTTCGAATTCAATGACATCACCGCCGAACAGGTTTCCACCCACCGCACGGAGGTCGTGATGCTGGATATGGAAGAAAGCGACGAGGAATGGCACAACACCATCGTCGGCAATCCCCACGAATACTATCCAATTTATCAGGACAGCGTGGATAACATCACCGGAGTTCTTTCCACCCGCATATATTTCCGTCTGGAGGATAAAAGCAGGCAGAATGTCTTGACAAAGGCCGTCATGCCCGCTTGGTACATGCCTTACAGCATGAAGGCGGACGAGATAATGCTCGCAATGAAGCAAAGCGGCAACTTTTTCGCCGTCGTAATAGACGAATACGGAGGAACGGAGGGTATTTTGACCCTTTACGACTTGGTGGAGGAGCTGGTGGGCGAGTTGGACAGCGAACCCGGAGGGGGAATCACCCAAACCGGAGAAAATACCTATTTGGTGAACTGCTCATTGGAGCTGGACAGGCTTTCCGAAGCGCTGAACAAAGCCCTTGACGCAGAGGCGGAAACGGTGGGAGGCTGGGTGCTTGAAAATCTGAACACCATACCCAAGGCCGGGGACTCCTTCACCACAAGCAACATAACCGTAACCGTAACAAGTGCAAATCGCACGAAGCCTTTGGAGATACTTCTGGAAATTGCGGACGAAGAAGTGCTTATCGAAGTGGAAGATGAGGAACACTTGCAGGCAAATGGGGATAAGAATGGGAAAAGCCATGTTGATGTGCAGGGTGAGAATGAATAAAAGCTCAGCCGATGAGCTTTGTATATAGTTATAACACCAAAGCCGGGCGTTGTGCGTAAGCGGGTCGAAAGTTGTCGGTTGACGATGAACGACTTGTTTGCGGGTAAGCGTCCGGCTCTTTAATATTTTATTGTTTAATCCAATTTCGGTTCGACTGTGTTGTTTGATTTTGCTTGAAATGATTCTATGATACTTTAGTACCTTATATAAAGCAATAAAGTATTTCTTCATCAAGTCAAAGAACGCTCGATATCAAAGTCCTTATTCCCCAAAAATAAGGCTATACCCCCAAATAAAAAGGCGCTATCCAATAAACAGCGCCTTTTTGCGTAAGTGCGACTTAACGACACTCACCTTATAAAATTCGTCCCCTTCACCGGATACCTCTCCGGTATCCCATACTTCCGCTTCCCGTCCTCAAGAACCTTCAACAGCCAAGACATACTGTTCGCGATGACCCTTACCGTTCCCATGCCCTCCTCGTCTTGAATTACTTCCTCGGCGCTGTTGCCGTGGGTCATGTTCCAATAGCGGGAAGGGGAGATTACCATTCCGCTTATGCCGAAATATTTGTTTATATCGTCATAGGCGGCGGTGGTACCCGCCCTTCTGGCATTCACAATGCAGGAAGCGGCTTTATATTTGAATACATCGCTCCCTGCATTGAAAACCCTGTCCAAAAGGGATTTCAAGCTTCCGTTGATGCCCGCATAATAAACGGGAGAGCCGATGATAATGCCGTCGCAATCCTTCATGGCGTCAATGACCTCGTTCGCCTTATCCTCATAAACACACCTTCCCTTGCCGTAGCATTTCTCGCAGGCGTTACAGCCCCTTATCGCCCTGTTTCCGATATGTATCCAAAGGGTGTCAATGCCCTTTTGTTCAAAGACCCCCTGCGCTTCCTTCAATCCCTCGGCCACCGCCCCGTCCTTATGGGGACTGCCGTTTAAAAGCAATACCTTCATTTTTTCCGCCTTTCATTTTATTAAATCGAATATATCATTAACCCCTCCTTTTTTCAAGCCTTGCTGCGGCGGGCTTTTCCGACAGCTTGAAATGATGTATATTATTATCAAAGGAGATATTATGGAAAAATTAAAGATAGGTATACTTGCCACAGGCCCCATGGCTCATACCATGGCGGATACGCTGATGATGATGGAGGAAGTCAAATTAGAGGCGGTGGGTTCGCGCACGCAGGAGAAAGCCTCGCTTTTCGCCGAGCAATACGGGATAGCCAAGGCTTACGGCAGTTATGAGCAGTTGGTGAGCGATCCCGAGGTGGATTTGGTTTATGTGGTTTCCCCCCATTCCCACCACTATGAACACTCGATGCTGGCATTAAAGCATGGGAAAAATGTGCTTTGCGAAAAGGCCTTTGCGGTGAATTATAAGCAGGCAAAGCAGATGACCGATTATGCAAGGGAAAACAATCTGATGATAACCGAAGCCCATTGGGTCAGGTATATGCCGATGACAAAGAGGCTCAAGGAGGTTATCGCCTCCGGCATCATCGGCGAGATCACCACGGTTACCGCCAATCTTTCCTATGTGATTTATCAAAACCCGAGGATCGTTGAGCCGCTTTTGGCGGGGGGAGCGCTTTTGGACGTGGGGGTCTATCC
>JAAYHF010000101.1 GCA_012727485.1 Eubacteriaceae bacterium | reverse complement strand
GGTCACATTTGTGCCAATCCGCAAAAGAGGCAAACTAAGACTCTGCCTTCCCCGAAAATTAACCCGGAAAAGAATTGTTTTTACCCCTTGTTAATTGTAAGATATGGGAGGATAGCTCAAACCAACCGAGCCGAAGAAAAGACAAAACGCAATGCGGGAAAAGGTACTTACCAAATCGGAAATACCGTTTTAATCAATAAGAATGAAAGAAGGTTTATCAATGGAGCTGAAAGAAACTAAAATTTCATCTGAAGAAATATTCAAGGGGGTGGTGGTTCACCTTTTTGTGGATAAGGTGATGCTGCCCGACGGCAAGCAAGCCAATCGGGAAGTGCTTCGCCACAGCGGGGCGGTGGGAATAATACCTTTAACCGCTGAAAATGATGTGATAATGGTGCGCCAATTCCGTTATCCCTTCGCAAGGGCGGTGTTGGAAATTCCCGCGGGCAAGCTCGAAGCCGGGGAAGATCCGCTTGAATGCGCCAAAAGGGAGCTTTGGGAGGAAACGGGAGCCGAGGGCGGCGAATTCATATATATCGGAGACGCCTATTCCTCCCCCGCAATAATGGACGAGGTGATAAGCCTTTACATTGCGAAGGGCTTCACAATGGAAAAACAGCATCTCGACCCGGAGGAATTCATCAATATCGAAAAGATACCCTTAAGCGAACTCACCGAAATGGTGAGCGAAGGCAGGATAAAGGACGGGAAAACCCAGATAGCCGTTTTAAAAGCCAATCTTTATATGCAGGGGCATCTAAAGGGGCTGTGAGCCCAAATCAAAAGATATAAAAAAGCCTTCCTTGATTTACCGAGGGAAGGCTTCTTTTAATAATAACTCATATAAAACGAACCGCAAGCGGTAAAAGACCACCGGCTAAAAACGATAAAACGCAAGCAAAAAAATCATAATAGCGCAAAATCGCAATTATATATCCTTGCGAAACACGCTTGCCTTTAAAGATACTTTCAGGCGGCGAGCAACCGTTTTGAGAGCGCTTTGCATAATCGGCTTTCGGGAGATCGTCTTCACCCTTTCAAGCTCCGCAAGACATTCCATGGCGGGATAGCGCTGTTCCTTCAATATGAATATCCTTTGAAATATGGCTTTCATGAAATCGTGCGTAAAAAACCTAAATAAATGCTTTGCGAATCGCAATTTTGACCCATTGTTATATATAATTTCTTGAATTGTAAGGCAGTGCCTTTATTAAGCCTTAATTTGCCTTCCAATAAAGCATATTATTCTCGAAAAATACGGTAAGCTTTCCTTCTTCTTTAAGATAGCTCAGGAAGGATTTTATCGTACTGCCCACAAGCACATACTGCTCGAAATTCATCTTCAGCCCGTAATCGGTGAACACCCGCTGTAAAACGGCCTCGAAATTAATGGGGGAGGCGCATATTTCCAAGAGCTTCAGGGATATTTCCTCCGTGTTGCGGCGGTTGCAGGCGGCGAGGGGAGAAATATCTTCGCAGGCGGGGGCATGGGAGGGTATGTAAAGGGAAGCGCCGATGTTTTGCACTGCCCCGAGGGTTTTCAGATATTGGGCCACATCGTAAATAAAGGTGACTTTATATTTTTGCAGGGTCTGTTCGGAGGAAAGGCAATCCGCAATGAAGGCTGTGCCGTCGGGGAGCAAAAAGCCCACCATATCGAAAAAATGGCCGGGCAGGGGGATAACGCCGACCTCAAGGGGGAAATCCGGGTCGTCAAACCCATGGGTTTCGCACGGCTTTGCCATAAGGAACTTGTGCCTTAAATCCGAAGGGGGGAAGCCCCCGTAAAGAAAGGCGGGCTCCAGTACGGTGTTTTCCGTGAAAGCCCTTTCGACGCCGGGGGCGAAAACCTTGCAGGCGAAATGCTTTGAGAGATAATCACAGCCCCCGATATGGTCACAGTTGGAATGGGTTATGAGAATTCCCTTCAAGCTCCAGCCGTTTTTCTCCAAAATGCGGCGCACCTTGACGGCGGCGTCCTTGTCGTTTCCGCTGTCTATCAGATAAACCTCCCCGGGGGCGGCCTCGTATATTCCTATTTTGGCGGGGCAATCTATATAATAGCTGTTCTTTCCTGCTTTGATAAGTTCGTACATAATTAATCCTTTCCGAAGGCGTTTTCCCCTTCGGAGCTTCCCTTTTCAGCTTTTAAAATGCTTTGCGCCCTTTCCCGAAAGCCCTTTGCCTTTTCTTTGACATCTCCTTCGAGGGCTTCGGCGCTTTTCATGATTTTGCCCAAGGTTTGTTCATCGTTTTGAATAAAAAGCTCGCAGAGAAAGCGCTTCATGCGCCCGTCGTTGTAGTTTTCCAGAGCGACCGTGAGCAGCATCGCCTTTCGGCAATACTGCGAATACCATTCATCAAAGCCCCTTTCCCGAATCTCCTCTAAGGTGCGCATTTTCACATTATTTGTGTTCAAATCCCTGAAATCCTTCAGCTTGCCGAGGGCGTCGCAGATGAAATCCTTGCAGAGGGCGCAGTGGGTATGGTTGCTATCCCCGGTTTTAAGCTTTGCGCATCGGTAAACCTTGCACATATCGGTGTAATACCCCCCTGCGGAGCAACCGGGGCAGGCGCTTTTGCCGTTGGTTCTGTAACGACTGCAAAGGGCGCAGGGCATTCCGCAGTAACCATAGGGATAATTGCTCATTGTTGCCGCCTTTCTTCGGTTTGCGCTTATATCGGCGCTTTGTGCCATGGGGCTTTACTCGCCTCTTTCAGCCTTTGCCGAAAGAGGCGAGGGCTTGGTAAAATCTCCCGAACATCACCGCCCTTTTAATCGAAACAAGCCCGGAAGGGGGGCGATGCTTTACCGAATTCGCCGGGTTATAATTCGTACTGCGTATCAATAAAGGTGATGATGATTTTGTCCGCAAGGGTAAATTCGTCCGTCAGCTTGCGCACCCCCATGCGGAAAAGGTGGCTCTTGTTCGAGGGGGTTCGCAGATTCACCGTGATGCTTGCGTCCATGCGGGTTCTGTCCCGGGCTATGCTGTGAACCAAATTTTGCATTTTCTGCACGCTTTGGGTGTCCGTCACCATATCCGAAAGCAGAATATGCCAGAATTTGCGGTTATTGTATTTGCCGTAGATGTATTTCGTTATATTGGGGTCATAGGTAAATTCACCGCTTATCCAATCGTATTCCACGAAGCAGACCCCCGCGGTTTCCAAGGCGGCTTCAAAGCGCAGTCTTTCGTCGTTTCTCAGTTCGAGGAAGCTGTTTTTCGCCCTGAGCCTTTCGTTTTCCGCCTTGCTGATGGCCGAATGAACCCTGATGCTCAACAGTTCGCTGTCCAAGGGCTTTGTGATGAAATCCTCCGCCCCCTTTCTGACGGCCTCAAAGCAGGTTTCGTATCTCTCGTCGGAGCTGACCACTATCACGGGAATGTCCCTTATATCCGAAAGCTTTTCCATTTCCTCCAGCACATCGAATCCGTTCATTCCCGGCATTATCAAATCCAACAACACAAGGGATACGGCCGAACCGAAATGCTTGAGTTTAATTAAAGCGCTCGCCCCGTCGCCCGCCCTTTCTATTATGAATTCGTCTTTGAAAATGCCGCTTATCACCTCGAAGTCGATGGGATTGTCCTCAACTATCAAAAGGCGGTGCTTCTTGGGGGTATTGGTCGTTATGCGGGCATTGTTCGCTGCGAAGGGAATGACGGCGGCGGGGCCGAAGGCCTTATTATGGAAGGCATAGCTGTTTTTGCCCGCACTTTTCACATTGTAAAGGGCTTCGTCCGCATTCTTGTAAAGAGATTCGAAATCCCCTCCGTCCGCAGGGCAAAGGGCTATGCCGACACTGCCGGAAATTCTCACCCCGGTGCTGAAATCCTTGCGGGCTATCGCCAAAATCTGTTTGGCTTTATTTTCCGCCACATATTCCCCGGGAATGTCATTTAAGAAAACAAGGAATTCATCGCCGCCGAGACGACCCACCAAATCATCCTTCCTTAATATAAGACCCAAAGAGGCGGCCACATCCATTAAGGTTTCGTCCCCCGCTCCATGGCCGAAAACATCGTTCACCGCCTTGAAGCCGTCCAAATCCAGCATGAGCATGGCATGAAGGCTATTCGGCTTTTCCGAGATGATTTTCTCCGACTTTTCGGCAAAGGCCGCCCTGTTGAGTACCCCGGTCAAAGGGTCGGTTTGCGCCTGTTCCCTTGTTAAAAGCTCGATGTGCTTGGCTTCGTTTATATCTTCATACATCAAATAGGCTTCCACATCGGTGGAATTGGGATATTCCACCAAATCCATGGTGAGCTTTATCCATCTCACCCCGCCGCCGGGCAATTTTTCCCTGTATTCCATGCTGTTTGTCCGCTTGCCCCGATAATAACCCGCCAACATCGCATCGGAATTGACAAAGGCGGTATACTGCGCCTTATCTTCTTCATAAACGCATTGGGAAACATAATCGTGGGTGCGTTGGTCGAAGGAAAGGCTCGCTTCGTTGAAATTCACTTCCAACAAGGAACCCTCCACGGTGTCGTAGGAGGTGTCCTTATTCAAATTACAGCGGAAAAGGGTGTAGGAATTCGGATCCTTGTCCTCCAGGGACTGCTGCCATTTTTTATAGACGGTTTCCTTCTCCATTTTTTCCGTCACATCAAGGAATGCCACAACGGCCTTTATGGGAACACGGGCATCGGAAAAAACGGTGTGGCTTCTGGCTTCCATCCATCTCCACTGCCCAAGGTATTTTTGGCGGAAAACTGCCGAGCCGCTCTGTCCGCCCTCCAATATATCCTCAAAGAATTTTATGTAAGCGCCCCTGCTTTCGGGCGCAATGTAACCTTGGCGCACAGGCTCATAGGGAATATCCCCGGCCACCTCGGGCAAGCCGTAGCTGAGCGCAATATCCGGGGGCATGGTCAGGGTTCTGTCGGAAACATTGAATCGGCAGACCACATTGCCGCTGTGCAACATGGCGAGCCTGTTTTCTTCCTCGCTTATTCGCAGGGCTTCAATGGCGTTCTGACGGCCCGTTATATCCAAGAGAATGGCGTTTATCCTCATTGCCCGGGGGCTTGTCTCCCCCTCGACCGCCTTCATATTAATCCATTTATCGGCGGAATTCCGAACGCGCACCTTGAAAACCGCATCGAGGGGAACTCCCTTATCCCGAAGCAGGTCAAACTGCTTCATCAGGGGCGCTCTGTCCTCCGGGAAAACCCAGTCCAAGGGGTCAAAATCCCCCGCCTGCTCGTACTGCTCCCTTGTAACCCCGAAAAGATTGCAAAAGCCGTCGTTGCAATAATCCACTTTTATCTTATCTTCGTAGCGGATATAAACAGCCAGCCCGCCGGGAATGCTGTCGTTCAAAAAGCTTAATTGAGAATCCTTTTTCAGCGAAGCGGTTATATCCCTGCCCACCCCGTAAAGCCCTATGGCGACCCCGGAGGTATCCCGGAGGATATATTTGGAGGTGTTGGAGTAATGGGGGATATCGTCCTTTGAGGGTATTCTTTCCACCATATCGATCAAGGGCTTGCCGCTTCTCATCAGCTCTATGTCGTCTTTGCGGTATTTTTCCGCTATCTCCGGGGGGAATATATCGAAATCGTTCTTGCCTATCAGCGCATTTTCGTTGGCAAAACCCGCCATTTCCGCAAAGGAACGGCTGGCGCAGATATAATTGAAATCCTTATCCTTGGCGAAGGATAAATCGCTGGAGGAAGTCATTATGGCGGAAAGCACATAGGGAACGAGTTCCCCGAAGCTTATTTCGTTTTCGCTGATCGGCGTATAGGAGGCATAAAGGAAAAGATGCCCGTTTTTGCCGGGGACTATCCTGCCCACACAGCGGAAGGGCTTGTATTCCCCCTCGCCGCAGAGGATACGCACATTGAACCGGGCATCTCTGCCCTCCCTTTCGGCGTCCTTCATTTCCAAGGGGATAATATAACGATCGTCGGGGTGGACTGTGGAAACGGCGGAACTGTTATCCCTCAAGGCGACGGGCCGCCTCACCAACTCCCAATAGCGCTTGTTGCGGTGGATAACCGAAAGATTTTCCCCGTCGTAATCATAGAGGGCGGCTCCGTAGGGCAGATTGTCCAAAAGTTCCTTTTGCCGCTGTTCCTCGTTTACCTGCATGGCGGCATCGGCAAAATACAAATTGAGATATTCTTCGCCGAAGGTGTCCTTGGTGATGCGGGCATAGGTGCTGACGGTGACAAAGCCCTCGGGCAGTTTTTTCAGATTGATGCGTAAACTTCCCGCCCGCACGGTTTCTTTGATTCGCCTTAGGCCCTCCCTTGCGGCTTCCCTGTCCTCGGGAAGAAGCCCCGCAAATATATCATCGCCGTAATGAGCCTTTATATCCTCCGTATTCATGCCCGTGAGCGCCCTGAAGCCCTCGTTTGAATAAAGGGGTATCAGTTTCCCTTCGGGGCTTATCCTCATGCGGATAAAGCCGCCGGGGGTGTCGTCCATCAGGGTTTTCATCTGTGCGGAGGTGTCCCTCAAGGTCATTTCGGTTTGCTTTTCGGCGGTGATGTCCGTGAAAATGCAAAGGTGAACATTTTCGCTCACCCCGGTTAAGGCGGCGATGGTGAAGCCCACCCTGACCCATCTCGCCTCTTTAGCGGCGGTGCGGTATTCGGCCCTTGCGGGCTTTCCGCTTTGGTAGGATCTATGGGAAATCTCCAAAACCCGCTTTCTGTCACTCTCGCTTATCAATGAGAAAAAGTCTCTTTTCTCATTATTAAATTGCTCCCTCGTACAGCCGTGTATTTCGTAAAATCTATCGTTGGAAAAAAGTAAGCCTATCTTTTCTTTGTCCTGCCCCACCGCCGCAATGCCGCTTTCTATGCCGTCCATTATGGCTTGCAACTGCTCCGCCGAGCGCTTTTCCCTCAGAGCGACTGACTTATCCTCAGTGACATCTTTGTATATGGCGAGCCGCACGGGTTCGTCTATGCCTTCCATGCGGCAAAGGCTCAATGAAACGCCCATAAAGAAGCGACTGCCGTCCGAACGGAGGGCTGTATATTCTATTGTGCCGCCCCTGTCTTCGGCAAGCATTTTTTCGGTTTCTTCGAGAACCCTTTCTCTATCCTCCTCGGCTACGGTTATATGGGTGCCCTTCACCTTTTTTTCGTAACTTTCCTTTGTGTAACCCAGCATGGCGTAATAACGGTCGTTGGCGAAAAGGAAATTGACAGAGCCTTGTTTTGTGACGGAGGCCGTTATGCCCACATCAACATTATCCATTATCGCCTTCATCTGCCCCGTAAGGATAAGGGCATTCTTTTCGGAGGCGACCTGCTCTGTTATATCGGTGATGACGGCGAGCTGAACGGGCTTATCTTCCTCGGGAAACTCGGTGAAGGAAGCGTTGCTTTGAAGCCATCTTATCTGCCCGTCCCGCCTTTTTATGCGGTATCTCACCGTATAGGGCCGCATTAAGGCAATGGATTCGGAGGCGGCTATACGCACGCTTTCCCTATCGGAGGGAAGGAATAATTCGAAGAAATTGCCCACCTCGGCTTCATATTGCTCCCTTGTATAGCCGAGCTGTTTATAATAAAGGTCGTTGGCCATTATCATTCGCACATTGGGCTTGTCGTAGACGCTTACCATTACCGCGCCGTTGATATTATTCAATACCACGCCGAGCTGACGGTAAGCCTTCAAAGCCCTTTGCTCCGCCAAGATTCTTTGCGTTATATTCATCACCACCGAAAGCACCACATTTTCCCCATAGCCCTCGATGTCCGCAACGGATTTGCTGGAGCGAATGTATATTATGCTCCCGTCCCGCTTCACACAGCGGTATTCGCTGATGGCGGGTTTATGATCAGCCTTAAGCTTTGCCAAGGTGGTTTGCAGAATAATTCTGTCCTCGGGATAAACCACATCGAAAATGCAGGAAAGCTCCTCAGCGACCTGAAGGGGGGTGTAGCCGAACATGGAATAATATTTTGCATTGGCGAATATAACCCTCGGCATACCCGCTTCGTCGATGGTCATGGCGGAAATGCCGCTGTTGGCGTTGCCCATTATGGAGGTCAGCCTTGCGGCAATGCGCCGCTGTTCCTGCTCCGCCTCCCTTTGGGCCGTTATATTCGAAATCGACGAATATAAAAGATACCTTTGCCCCGAGCGGGCTATGACCCTTATAACGGAGCGCAGATAGACTTTTTTATCTGTTTCGAAAAGTCCGTAGGTAACGGTCTCGCAGGTGATTTCCCTGCCCGTTTCTATGGCGCTTATAATCGTTCCCATTAAAACAGCCCTGTTTTCCTCGTCCATATATTGGGCGGGGTCAGCGCCGAAAACCTCGTCCTCGGTGATATTTTCCCCGAAAAGCCTGCAATATTTTTCGTTTACTCTGAGTATTTGCAGGCGACCTTCGCAATATTCGGATATACAGGCCGCGCCCACATAGCTGTTGAAAATAAGGGTATCCATTGAATCCGGATCCCAGAAGGCGGAATTATCCAAATTTTCCACAGTCTCCAGAGCCGAAAGCTTTTCTTCCCTTTTGGCTTTCTTTAAAAGCCCTTCGTAATCCGCCCGGGGCAGGGGCTTGGAATAAAGAAAGCCCTGAATATAACTGCAACCTATGGAACGCAGGAAATCCGCCTGGGCGAGGGTTTCCACGCCCTCTGCTATAATCGACATATCGAGCCATTTCGCCATGCGTACAACGGATTCCAGAATGTTGCCGCCCCTTTGGGAGTCGCTGTTGTTCCTTAGAAACTCCATATCCAGCTTTATTATCTGGGCGGGCACATCTTTCAAAATATTCAGGGAAGAATAGCCGCTGCCGAAGTCGTCGATCTCCACAGTGAAGCCCATTTCAAGCAGTTTTTCCACCGCATCTATAATAACGGAGTTATCCCCCGTGAAGGCGGATTCGGTTATTTCGAGCCTGAGTATCTCCGGGGAAAGGCTATATTTATCGGTAAGGTTTTTTATCACCCCGGGCAAATCCGCCCTTAAAATGTCATGGCGGGATATATTAACGGATACGGGCAGGGGATTTGCCCCCTCGTCGATCCATTTTCGCAGATCCCTGCAAACCGCTTCCCATATATATTTATCCATTTCATAGATAAAGCCGTTTTTCTCGAAAACGGGGATAAATACCCCCGGGGAAATCAGACCCTTTGAGGGGTGGGCCCAACGGGCAAGGGCTTCGGCGCCTATCATGGCATGGGTGGAATGGTTGTAAATGGGCTGGTACCAGGCTTCGAATTGGCCGAGGGCAAGGGCGGACTTCATTTCCGTTATTATCTGCTGTTCCAAAACAAGGGAGTCCCGCATGGATTCGTTATAAAAGGCAATCTGATTATCGTATCTGCCCCTCACCGAGTCCGCGGCAAGCATCGCCCTGTCGTACATGGCGGCGGGGGAAAGATCGGTATCCTCCACCAAATATCTGCCTATGCTGAAAACGACATCGGAGGCGATGCCCTCAATTTTGCTCGCCCTGTGGCGTATATCGTTTAAAAGTTCGCTTTCCGCAAGATGAGCCGGGTAAAGCACGGCGAAGTCGTCCGCGGAAATGCGGCAACAGATACCCCCGACGGCATTGAAACCGCTTGCGAACACCTCCGCAATATGCCTTAGGGCTTCGTCGCCCTTCAGCGTGCCGTAACGGTCGTTTATCACCTTGAATTTATCCACATCAAAGGCGGCCATAACATAATAACCGCTCTGTCGGCTCTTTATCATCTCCTCCGCTTTAACAAAAAAGGTGTTTCTGTTGTAAAGCCCGGTCAAAGGGTCTCTCTGGAGATTGCTTAAGGTGGCCTCGGATTCGTAAAGGGCGATGTTGTTTTTCAGGCAATGGCGAATAATATCCGGATTATAGGGCTTTATTACAAAGTCGTTCGCTCCGAGGGAGAGGGATTTTGTTCGGGAAAGCTCGTCCTCGAAGCCGGTTATCATTATTACAGGTATGTGGGGTATGGACTCGTCGGCCCTCAGGCGGCGCAGGGTTTCGTAGCCGTCAAGGACGGGCATCACAATATCAAGCAGAACCGCGCAGACGCCGCTTTCCCGATTCGACAGGATATCAAGCACTTCCTGCCCGTTTTCGGCTTCTAAAACCTCGTAGTCCCCCTTGAGCATTTCCTTTAATATCTCACGATTCATCTCCAAATCGTCGGCTATTAAAATCTTTTTAATCACAATAATCCTCTTTCGAACCGCAATTCAACGGTTCTTATAAACTTACTCCTTTTTTTCAGGCTCGTAAAAAGCCTGTATCTTTTCAAGGCAAAGGATAAAATATTTATTTAAGCCCGGGTCAAATTGAGTTCCCATGGCTTTTTGTATTGTATCATAAGCTTCCCCGAAATCCATGGAAGCTTTATAGCATCTTTCGCTCACCAAGGCATCATAAACATCGGCTATGGCCATTATTCTCGCCTCCAGCGGGATCTGCTCGCCTTTCAACCCCTCGGGATAGCCCTTGCCGTCCATTCTTTCATGGTGATAAAGGGCGATATTCTTCGCCGTTTCGATGAGTTCCTCGTCCTCCACTCCCCTCATCGCCTTTTCGATGATCTGCGCGCTTATAATGGGGTGTTCCTTTACTTTTTCATATTCCTCGTCGGTGAGGGCGCCGGGCTTTTTGAGAATGGAGTCGGGAATGGCTATTTTGCCCAAGTCGTGCAGGGGGGCGGAGTTTATCACATTGCGGTAGAAGGTGTCGGTTATTTCGAAATCCGGATCCATTCTTATGGCGTCTGCGATGAGCCTGACCACCTCGCTGGTGCGCCTGACATGGCCCCCGGTTTCCAAATCCCGGTTCTCGATGATGTCGGACATGGTGTAGAGCAGTCTTTCCTGCATGGAGCTTATGGATTCGAGTTGGGCGCTCAAATCGTTCTTCAAGGCCACCACCTTTAATTGGTTTTCCACCCCGGTTATACCGTTGATCGTGGCGGAATAGAGGAAGGCTCCGAAGGCGGAGAGGGTGAGCATTTGGGGCAGTGACCAATAAAGGGTTATGCGGCTCAGGGCTACCCATACGCTTTCCCCACCGACGGGGGCGACGGATATTTTGACCCGACAGAAGGTTTCGATGAAGCCCGTGAGGAAAACCTCGCTCCAGGTTTTGAGCAGATAGGACAATATCGGGGAGACGCCGCAGCATATCACCGAGCCGATCAGGGCCATGGCGGAAATTTTGCGGGAGCGGTATTGGGTGGCGAGGAGAATGGGCAGGACAAAGCCCAAAACGGTATGTATGTTGAGCAGAACAGCCATGGTGAGTACAAGGAGCAAAACCATGCTCATTATCACATATTTACTCGCAGGGTGGGTGAGTGACGCTTCGTTGGCGGAAAGAATACGCATAACAATAAGCTGCACCAACGACATAGTCAGGCAGATATGCACCAAAGACCTGTTTACCTCGAAGATGCCCATTTCATTGAGAAGAAAAACCACGGTTATCACCATAACCACCCAAGCCAACACATTAGCGGCATAGAGATTCGGTTTTCTTTCCGTTTCGTCCGTCAGAATAGCTTTTCCTTCCATGTTTTCAGTCAATTTGATTTGTCCTCTTTTCTGTCAATACCTTATGTTGCCGTTTGGCTAAGCCGATGCCATACCTTTGATTACCCGAAAATCGCCTCGAAGAAAGCAGGCTTTTTACATATAGAATAAGCCCCGACCATCGGGGCTTAGCGTTTAAACATAGTATAGAAATATCCCCCCGCAATTCGCATCGCCGGGCCTTAAACATATCTGCCTATCGGGAAAATGTCCGTATCCTGTCATATCCGCCGTTCTCAAAAAAAATCGTTATCGGTTTATTTTAACTCGAAATCGAAATAAAAACAATATAAAAGGGAGAATTTTCCAATGCTCCGTTTTAATGATTTTCTAATAATACAATTTGGTATACATAAAACCAAATCCGATATACAGTGATATAATTAACACAGGATTTTACTGTTATAATAACGGCAGATAATCAAAATTCAAATAAATCAATTCATTTTAAAGCACAGAGGGAAAATGGGAAATAAGAATAAAAAGAATTCCTTTTACGAATTATTGACTCTATGTTTGGAGAAGCTGGAAAACGCTCCCTTCGTGGCGGCGGTGCGGGGAGGGCTTATCATGTCCATTCCCGTTTTGATGTTCGGAGCCTTCGCCCTTATTTTCCAATTCCTGCCCATAGACGCTTACCAAAATTTCATAACCTCCTTTGCAAACGGGCTTGCCATAACCCTTTTTTCCTTCGTAAACACAGCCACCTTCGGTATGCTTTCCCTATATATGACCGCCTTTATCTCCGTCAGTTATGTGAGACAAAAGCCCAACAATTCCCTTTTGCCCTACGGTGCGCCGATCTGCTCGCTGATATGCTTTGCCATTCTTGCGGGAATGGGTTCGCCGAGCTTTTCCATCGAATATTTCGGGGTAAAGGGTATGTTTACGGCCATTGTCTGCGCCTATCTATGTTCCTGCCTTTACATAAAGATTTACGAGAGATTATCCCGCCAAAAGCACAAACTCAAGGCCCAGGGGGCGGACGCTGAATTCAACAATGCGGTTTCCGTTATAATGCCCGCCATTATCGTCATCGGAGTTTTCTCCCTTTTTCGCATCGCAATAATGCAACTTTTCGGGGTTTCGGGACTTCATGAGCTTTTTATCCTCGGGGCGACGAAGCTTTTCATGGGTATAAAAAACCGTTTTTGGAGCGGGCTTCTGTTCGTTCTCATATCGAGCGCGCTTTGGTTTTTCGGAATACACGGCAGTGATGTTTTGGAGGGGGTGAGCGAAACGCTATTCGTTCCCGGGGCGGTCGAGGCGGTGGGGGGAGCGATTCCCGACACGGTGATCGTAACCAAAAGTTTCATAGACACCTTTGTTTTGATGGGGGGCTGTGGCACGGCGATAGCTTTGCTTATCGCCATACTGCTTTTCAGCGAAAGGCGGGCCAATCGCTCCTTGGCGAAGATGTCTGTTCTGCCGATGATTTTCAACATAAACGAAATGATGATTTTCGGCTTGCCCGTTGTTTTAAATCCCTGCTTTTTAATCCCCTTTATCCTCGTGCCGCTCACCTCTTACCTTGTTTCCTACGGCTCAATGCACTTCGGACTTGTTCCCGTGATAACATTTCAGACCCACTGGACGACCCCCATTCTTTTGGGGGGCTATCGGGCGGTGGGTTCTTTTTACGGGGCGGCGCTTCAGCTTTGTTGCGTGATGCTGGGGGTTTTGATTTATCTGCCCTTTGTCAATATATACGACGAAATTCTTTATAGGAAAACCCTGCGCTGTATAAATGAGCTGACCTCGCTTTTGAAGGAGCGGGAAGAAAAGGTACAACCCATAACATTAACGGAGCTGAGGGACGAGAGGGGTTCGGTGGCAAAGATACTTGCCGCAGATTTAAAGGACGCCATCGAAGGCGAGAGCTTTACAATGTATTATCAGCCCCAATACCACCACGACGGGCATTGCATCGGCGCGGAGGCCCTGCTGAGATGGAATCATTATCAGGCGGGAATGATCTACCCGCCGCTGGTGATAAAGCTCTCCGAGGAGATCGGTATGCTGGAAACTTTGGAAAAGCAAATATTAAACAGCGTTGTCCGGGATTTGCCCTCCCTTTATTCCTCCCTCGGAGAGGGGGTAAAAATAAGCGTCAATGTGACCGGTACGACATTGCAAAGCGAAAGCTACATAGAATATCTGAAGGAATTAATGGACAGCGGCAGGGTGAAAAAGGGGGATATATGGCTGGAGATAACCGAGCAAAAGGCATTTTTGAGCCACCACAGCGACGAAGCCTTCAGCCGCATAAGGGAGATCGGTTATCCGATGGCGATAGACGACTTTTCCATGGGTCACACCTCGCTTAAATATCTGCAAATGAACCCCTTTGATCAGGTTAAGTTGGACGGTTCGTTGGTGAGGCAGGTGGTGGACAACAAGAGGGTGAGGGAGATAATAAGCTCCATAGTATACCTTTCCCAGACGCTTCATTTCAATGTGCTGGCGGAATTCGTGGAAACCGAAGAACAAAAGGAAGCCCTTGCAGCCATAGGCTGTATGCTATATCAGGGTTATCTTTTCAGTCCCGCCAAGCCCCCGGACGAGCTGGGAAAAAAACAGTTAGCCCCATAAGCGAAACAAATTGCGACAACGGTTTGTCCCCTCGGACAGACCTCTTTTATTAAGGAGAAGTGATGAACATAAAAACTGATGTTTCCATAGTAAGAATGGAAGAATACACGCCCGAAGAAGCGAAAAGGGCTTTGACAGAGGCGCTTGCCCCCTTCGGGGGGTTGGATTGGGTAAAGGAGGGAATGAAGATAGCCGTAAAGGTGAATTTGCTCACCGCAAGAAAACCCGAGGACGCCACCACCACCCACCCTGTTTTGGTATGCGCTCTTTGCGAGATGCTTTGCGAGAGGGGGGCGAAGGTGGTTGTGGGGGACAGCCCGGGGGGGCTTTTCAACGCCGCATTTTTATTGCCCATATACAAAATAACCGGCATGGCCTCTGTGGAAAAGGCGGGGGCGACGCTGAATGACAATTACCGGGAGAGGGATTTCCACTTCCCCGGGGCGGTTAAGATGAAGGATTTTCGGATAACGGAATATTTGCTTGAAGCGGACGCTGTGATTAATTTCTGCAAGCTGAAAACCCACGGGCTGATGGCTTTTACCGGGGCCTGCAAGAACCTTTTCGGGGCAATACCGGGGTTGAAGAAATCCGAATGTCACTATCTTTTCCCGAAAACCGAGGATTTTGCGGATATGTTGGTGGATATTTGCGAGGCGATAAAGCCCGTTATAAACATTGCGGACGGGGTGGTGGCCATGGAGGGCAACGGGCCGACGGTGGGAACTCCCCGAAAATTGGGAGCGCTTTTGGCTGCCGAAAACGCCCATGCGCTGGATTTGGCGGCCGGCGGCTTGATGGGGCTTACGACCAAGGAAGCGCCCACCCTTTCCGCCGCCCTGCGCAGGGGGCTTATACCCGAAAGCGTAAAGGAGCTTAACATTCAGGGGGATTACAACAGTTTTGTCGCCGATGATTTCAAGATACCTCCCATAAGGCCGATAAAAAGCTGGGGAAGCGGGAATCCCTTTTTTTCGGATTTGCTTGAAAGTCTTTTGGCGAACAAGCCCCATGTGTTGCGGGACAAGTGCGTGGGCTGTGGGATATGTCTGAAGCGCTGTCCGGCGGGGGCGATAACGATGAGAAAAAACAGGCCTGTTATTGACAGGAAGAAGTGTATACGGTGTTTTTGTTGTCAGGAGTTTTGTGAGAGGGAGGGGATGGTGGTTAGGAGGAGTTTTTTGGGGTGGGTGGTTTATCATCGGTGAGGGGTGAGGGGGATGTATGGAGGATTGCTTTTTGGGGTTTTTGGTGAGGTTGGGTCTTTTTGGAGGGGAGAGGTTTTTTGTGGTTGTGATCTGGTCATTTTGGTAACTTTGTTTGTGGGGTGACCTGGTCAGAATCGTAAAAAGTACTATCTGTTTTCCGAATTTTTAGCCGAGGTGACCTGGTCAGAATGGCAAAATTCAGAGAGGGCTATTTATCACGCTGACCTGGTCATTTTGGATAATGCTCATTAGAAAATCTCTACATTCGTTTCTTCTATCGTGGCTTTTACCAAAGTGACCTGGTCAGAATTATAAAAAGTACTTGTTCTCGGATCCCAAAAACCCCTTACTTTTATCAAAATGACCAGGTCATAACCCAAACCCCCAATCCTCACCACCATATAACCCCTTCTTCCCCGACACCGCCTCCATTTAACACCCCAATACACCCACAACCCAAACAAGCCCCCCACAAAAGGAGCCCTTCCACAAAGCCCTATTAACTTAACTCCCGCCTTTACCTTTCCTCCCTACCCCCTCCCCGCCACCTTCTTCAACCGATAAACACTCATATGCGTTATCCCCGAAATCTTCTTCCAACTCACCTTGTTTTCAATCAAGGGAAT
>JAAYHF010000100.1 GCA_012727485.1 Eubacteriaceae bacterium | reverse complement strand
GAGCAGTCCATGCAAAGCTACAACTATGCCATAAGAGAACTTATGCGCTTGAAATCCACGGACAGCTACCTTGCGGAAAACCTGCATACCACGGTGGGGGAGGTGGTGAATACCTCCGACGAATACGCCGCCGCCGTCACCGAAGCATTGGGCGCTTCCGCCTCAAACCTCATCACGACAGACGAGAAGGCCGCCGCCCGCTGTATTGAGCTTCTAAAGCGAAACAGTTGGGGGAGGGCCACTTTCCTTCCCATAAAAATCATAAAGGCTCAAACCAACGGGGATATAAAATCCGCCTTGAAAAATGCGGAGGGTTATTTGGGTTGCGCCGATGAACTTGTCGAAACGCAGGAGATTTACAGGCCGATAGTGAGCAGTATACTTTCGAGGACTGCGGTTTTCAGGGACCTTAACTGCGCCAATTCGGCCGCCGCCGCCTCAGGCCATCGGTTTAAAATGGTCACCCTCGGCGGGGAAATACTGTATGCGGGCGGAGCGATAACCGGGGGAAGGCATAAGAATAACGATAACGGCTCGATAATGCGCCGAAACGAAATAAACCGTCTGGAACAGGAAGTAAACAGGGAAAAGGACACTTACGACAAACTGCTGAACAGTCAAGAAAACTCCGCCGAAGACGAGATCGCTTCCCTCAGGGAAGAAATGGCCGCCGAATACGAGAGAATTAAAAACAGTGAGGAAAGGGCGAAATATTTCGAAGAACAGCTCAACTATCGCAGAAACAAGGCGGAAAGGCTTGAGGGCGAAAAGCAGGAGATATTAAAAACCATTGAAAACGGAAAGCATCTCGACGCGCGTTATAAGGAAGAAAGCGCCTCTGCCGAGGAACAATTCAGGAAACTGACCGAACAAAAAGAAAAGCTTTCCGAAAACTTCGCCGAGGTGAACGAGGCGATAATAAGCAAGAGCAGGGAAAAGGGGGAACTTTCCGCCCGAATAGCAAGCATTGCGGCCGATAAAACCGCAGTGGATATGGAAATTGCCCATTTGCAGGCGGATATGATGGACGATTACGGCATAACCTATGCCGAAGCCAAAACCGCCCCCCTTGAGGAAGAGGCGGAATATACCGATGCCCCCGAGGAAATCGCCCGATTGAAGGAACGCATCAAAAGGCTGGGCAATATCAATGTGGATTCGCTGGAGGAATACCGCCTGCTCAGGGAAAGATACGAAAACATGAGCGCTCAAAGGGACGATCTGGCCCAATCGAGGGAGGAACTCACAAAGGTTATCGACGAGATAACAAGGGGCATGGAAAAGCAGTTTATCCGCGAATTCGATTCCATAAAAGCGGAATTCAACAAGGTTTTCAGGGAACTATTCGGAGGCGGGGAGGCGAGTTTGGAATTAAGCGATCCGATGGACGTGATGAACAGCGGGGTCGATATCTTAGCCCGCCCGCCGCATACGAAAATGCGTAATATCGGCTCGCTTTCGGGGGGAGAAAAATCCATGACCGCCATTGCGCTTCTTTTCGCCATTCTCGATTTGAAGCCCTCGCCCTTCTGTGTTTTGGACGAGATAGATGCGGCGCTGGACGATGCTAATATCGTCCGTTTCAGGGAATATATGCGCCGCTTCACCGCCGACAATCAATTTATTCTGATAACTCACAAAAAACTCACCATGGAGATAGCCGAAGGGCTTTACGGAGTTTCCAAGGGCGCCGACGGCATCTCCCGGGTTGTATCCATAAAATTAAACGAAACCGAAAAATACGGAGAGTGAAAATTAAATGAAAATCAGAGATACTTTTCTCGGAACGAAAAAAAGCCTTACGGATAGGATTAAGGAAGCCTTCGGCGGCGCAATAGACGACGAGCTTTACGACAACATAACCGAGGCGCTCATATTGGGAGATATTCCCTATGAAACGGCGGAAAAGATAATGGAGGGGGCAAAGAACAGCCTTAAGCGCAGACAGATGTCCGATGCGGACGCGGTGATAGGCGCTGTTCGGGAGAGTATGCTGGAGATTATCAATAACTCCCCCGCCTTCGGTGGCTTCGAATTTCCCTGCATTCTTTTGGTGATGGGGGTAAACGGCGTGGGCAAGACCACCACCATAGCCAAGATAGCCAATTATTATCAGAAACGCGGAAAAAGCCTTATGTTGGCGGCGGCGGATACCTTTAGGGCGGCGGCGGGGGAACAGCTTGAAATATGGGCTGAAAGGCTGAATGTGCCGATAGTGACAAGCGTCACCGGACAGGACGCCGCCAGCGTTATTTTCGACGCCATATCCTCCGCAGGGGCAAGAAAGGTGGATATGTTGATATGCGACACTGCGGGCAGACTGCAAAACAAAAAGAACCTGATGGAAGAATTGAATAAGCTTTACAGAGTCTGCGAAAGAAACGGCGGGGCTTTCCACACCTATGCGGTGATAATAGCCGACGCCATGACGGGAAGAAGCAATCTCGATCAGATAGAGGAATTTTCCAACATAAAAAAACCGGATACGGTCATCGTCACAAAGACGGACGGCTCGGCAAAGGGGGGAGTGATCCTTGCCATTGCCGATAAATTCCGCATACCGGTCAGTTTCTTGGGGGTCGGGGAAACCCCGGAGGATTTGGTCGAATTCGACGCTCGGGAATATGTGAATGCGATAATATGATCACTGCGGCAAATCGGAGGCGTCAACGGCTATGAATTCGAGGACGGCCTCCGGATAATCGGTGATTATCCCGTCGGCATTGACCGCTTTCGCCCTTTGATAATCCTCAATGGTTTCAACCCCGCTCACATAAATACAAACATTCCTTTTTTGCAGGGCGGCGAGCATTCTTTTGGAATACTTGCCCAAATTATCGACATCGATCTCCAAATATTGAAATTTCATCTTCAAATAAAGATTGCCCAGCCCCAAATTGTGAAAGCCCTCGAAGGATTGAAGCTCCAGACCGCAGGGTTCGGTCAATATATGAACATTCGTTTCCTCCCTCGCGCTTCGCACCACCTCATCGCTTCCCTTTATAACCACCCTCAGCGAAAGGTCGTTGACCCTTATCGCCTCGCAGAGCAAAACGGCCGCCCTTATTCCCTCCTGCCCGGTCTGGACGATGTTGATTATATAGTCCGTATAGGGATAAGAGCCGAAAAGGTCGTTTATTTCGATGCACTTTAAAACCTGATTGCGGTATTGATAGCTCAAACCGTTGTCGGCAGTGAAATTATGGGCGAAATTCAGCAGGGAAAGTTCCTCGAGGGTTTTCTCGGATATTCTGCCCGTCTGCGAGGTGTAAACGGATAGCTCGTCGTAATCCGCCACCACAAGCTTCTCGTCCGCAGTCATTACCACCCCTATCGAAAAGGTCATCACCCCATAGGAGGAAGCGGCGGTATTGAAACTGAGCATCACATTGTCGGGCAATGCGGCTCCTCCCCCCGAAGCGCTCACCGTCCTTATGCCCTCCGGTTGCGAGAAGGGATTGACCGATATGGCGTCTGTGGGAGGGATTATATTGATGAGCAGCATCGTTATCGCAAAAAATGCGATTATTCTGACGATATAACGAAGCGGCAGGTTTTCCTTTAATTTTTCCATAATTACCTCTATGGGGTAATTATAACCTCAAGGACGCTTTTTCGGAATAAAAAGCCGATAAATCTGATTTGCAAATCGTATTCGGGGATAATAACAGCAGAAAAGGAAGAAATATGTATTTGGGAGAGCGGTAAGCTCCCCCTTGTGCCTAAAGCACTATTTATTGTTCTTGTCGTTCTTGTTTTCGTTCTTATTGTTGCTTTTGTTGTCATTCTTGTTATCATTTTTGTTATCGTTCTTGTTTTCGCTCTTGTTTTCATTCTTGTTGTTGTTCTTGTTGTCGTTTTTGTTTTCGCTTCTGTTGTTGTTATTGTTCTTGTCGTTCTTGTTCTCGTTCTTGTTCTCGTTCTTGTTTTCGTTCTTATTTTCGTTCTTATTGTCGTTCTTGTTTTTGTTCTGCTTGTTGTCGCAGTCTTTGGAATTATTAGTCATTTTCATCACCTCGGGGCTTATTATGTACCGAATTTGGAAAAATATGCCGATAATTTGATTCTTTATGTAGAGTTGTTGAAGATTTTTAGTATTTATGGTAAAATCGAATAGGAGGCTATAATGGAAAAATTAATTTATGCAAAAAGAAGGGAAGAATTGCTATCCAAAATGGATGATTCCTCCTTTGCCGTCATAACAAGCGGAGTGTCTGCCATCTCCACCGGCGACCAATTTTATCCCTTTGAGGTAAACAGGAATTTTTTCTATTTCACGGGAATTGACCGCCCGGATATGAAGCTTGTCCTGCTCAAAGCTCCCGGGGGAAGCGAATGTGTGCTTTTCATTCCCCGAAAGGATCCTTACAGGGAAAAATGGACGGGCTACATACCAT
>JAAYHF010000016.1 GCA_012727485.1 Eubacteriaceae bacterium | reverse complement strand
TACCCCGAAGAAAAAGACCAAGGGTCTTGTTCAGAAGGAAAAGAACCGTTAAATCTCTACCCCAAAGGAAAAGACCAAAGGTCTTTTCCGGAAGGTAAAGACCCGACAGGGTCTTTACCTTTGCCGGTATCCGTAAATATTTCCCGCTACGACCTTTTCAAGAGCGATCTTATTCAGGTGATAACCTCCCTCATCAAGAAATATGACATTCCCGTCAATCTGCTTCGCCTTGAAATAACCGAATCCGCCTTTTCCAATTCCACAAAGCAGGTGGTGGATATAGTCAAAAAACTCATCGACTACGGCTTCACCGTCGAAATAGACGACTTCGGCAGCGGTTATTCTTCGCTGAATACCTTGAAAAATGTCCCCGCCCAGATAGTGAAATTGGATATGCGCTTTTTGGAGGACGGGGTGGACTCTCTCAGGGGCGGAAACATCATCGAATCCATTGTGCGAATGGCAAAATGGCTTAATATGACCGTTATAGCCGAGGGAGTGGAAGAAATTCAACACGCGGATTTCCTCAAATCCATAGGTTGCAATTACATTCAGGGCTATCTTTATGCCCGCCCCATGCCCCGGGAGGAATACGAAGCCCTCTGTAAAAATGTGCAAAGGGAGCAATATTCCCCGGCGCTTAAAAAATTGGATAATTTAAACAGCAATTCCTTCTGGGATCCGAAAAGCATGGATACCCTTATTTTCAACAGCTTTGTGGGAAATGCCTGTATATACGAATTCAAAAACGGCACTGTGGAGCTTATCAGAGCCTCCGAAAAATATATTCAGATGATCGGCTCCGTGGGAATGAGCATAGAAGAAGCCCTTAAATTGGATTGGGCCGCCCATCTCGACGAGGAAAACCTCAAGAAGGTGGTGGAAGATGTAATGCTCTCCGCCCAAACGAAAAGCGAGGTTGTGGGGGAATATGTCTTTTTGGGGCTTCCCGGCTGTGAGCCGGCAATTCATCTGCGCTCCACCATCAGGGTAATCGCCTCCACCGGGGAAAGATACCTTGTTTATTGCATAAGCGAGAACATCACCGCCCAAAGAAGGGCGGAAGCGAGGGAAAGGGAGGCCTCCGAGCAAAGCAGGCTGATAATGGCCAATGTGAACGGAGGAATTTGCGCCTTTGACTTCGAGCAGGGCGACGAAGGGAAAATAATCTTCGCCAACGAGCAGTTCTATTCCCTTTTCGGCTACACAAAAGAGCAATTTGAAACCGAGCTTAAAAGCTCCACAGGAGTCATTCACCCCGACGATTTGCCCGGAGTAATGAAAATCGTGCAAAAAATCGCCGCCGAGAGGGGCTCCGCCACCTATAAATACCGCTGTATCAAGCGGGACGGCACGCAGATTTATGTGAGTTGCAACAACTCCGTCACCTCCTTTGCGGGCATAAGCGACAAGGTGTTGCTTTCCTTCACCTCCGACATCACGGAGTTTTCCAAGGCGGAGCAAAAGGAAAGGGAAATAACGGATCAGCTTTCCGCCATAATGAACGGGGTGAACGGGGGAATAGCCGCCATAACCTATGACGAAAAACTCACCCCCGGCGCCATTTTCACCAACGACAGTTATTATTCCCTTTTCGGCTATTCCAATCAAGAGGCCTTGGAGGAGCTTTCGGGCATTGCCGATGTGATTTATTCCGAGGACAGGCCCTTTGTCAAGGAGCAGTTCCGGCAAATCATGGCCGACCGCATTCCCCGCCAATACGATTACCGCTGTGTCAAGCGGGGGGGAGGCATAGTCAATATCAGATGCAACGCCTCCGTTACGGGAATTGCGGGCTTCGGGGAGAATGTTCTGATAACCGTTCTCACGGACATAACGAAGGAAGTTCAAACGGAGCGCCTTGCGGCAAGGGCCTACAGCCAGCTTGAGGCGATAACCTCCGGGGTGAACGCCGGGCTCACCGCAGTGATCATAAAAGAAGGTAAAGCCGAATTCATTTACGCCAACGATAAATATTACGAACAGCTCGGCTACACAAAGGAGCAGTTTGAAAGGGAAGTGGAAAATGCCTTCGATTTGGTTCATCCGGAGGATAGGGATACTGTGGTCTCAGTCACCCGGGAAGGTTCGAGGCTTCGCCATTCCTTCAGCGTTACCTACCGCATAATCCGCCGGGATAAGCAGATAAGATGGATACAGAGCAATATCTCCATAACCTCCTTTCCCGAATACGGGGATATTCCCGTTCAGCTTTCCGTCGCCAACGATATAACCGATCAGATGCTTTCCGAGCAGAATGCCCGCCGCCTTTCAAGCCAGCTTCAGGCTGTGTTGGACAATGTGGGGGTGGGGATAACCGCCGCCGTCATGAGGGAAGGTCAGGCGGAGATCCTTTTCGCCAACGATAAATATTATGAACTTTTGGGTTACACCGAGGCGCAGTATCGCTTTGAGGTGGAAGACCCCTTTATTCCCATAATCGAAATATACCGTTCCCAAGTGGATATGGCCGCAAGGGAAGTGGCTCTCACAGGCAAGGCGGCGGTGGTGGAATTCGAAGCCGCCCGCAGGGACGGCTCGTTGATATGGCTCAACTGCACCCTCACCATGGGTCGCTTCGCGGGGGAAGCCGACCCCATTCAGCTTTCCATTTATAAGGATATAACCGAACAGCGCCTTTCGCAGAAGGCCATGGAGGACACCGACGACCAGCTCCGCTTCCTGAATGAAGCCGCCCACGACCTTTTGACCCAAACCGACACCGAGGAGGGGATAACCAATCTCTTAAAAATGCTCCTCGATTATTTCTCGGGCAAGAGGGCTTATATATTCGAATTGAATTTTGAGAAGGACACCCTCAGCAATACCTATGAAGTAATTTCCCCCGGCGAAGCTTCAAAAATGGAGAATTATCAGAATATTTCCGGGCAGGCAGTCACCCGCCTTATTGATATATTTAAGGAAAAAAGCCTTATTGTAATAGACAATGTTGGTAGCGCGCTTATAACGGGTACCCAAAAGGAATCCCTTTACACCCGGGGAATAAAATCCTTAGTCGGGGTTTCCCTCAAGAGGGCAGGCAGGCTCATAGGTTTCATGGGGGTGGACGACCCGAAACAGAGCATGACAAGGGTGAACAGACTTTCCGCTATCGGGGATTACATTTCGGTTATGCTCAATAAAAGGGATCTTAACGCCAAGATCGAAAACGATAACAAGACCCTTGAGAATCTCATGAACGACACCCCCGGGGGCTTTGTGCGTTTGCGTATGGGCGAAACGGGCGTTTTCGAACCCGTCTATTTCAATAAGGGCTTCTGCGAGCTTTTGGAAACGGATAGGGAAAGCTTGATCAAAAGCAATTACGGCATGGAGTTGGTCAGGGTGCATCCCGAGGACAGGGCCTCCCTAAAGCAGACCATGGAAGCCCTTAAGGAAAAAAAGGAAATACAAAGCCCGAAATACCGCATGAAAAACGGCAAGGGCGAATATGTATGGGTTATTTTCAATGCCCGAAAGGTGACAGACGAGGCGGGGGATACCTATATGAATGTTTATTATTCCAACGCCACCGCCCAATATGAAGCCGAACAACAGCAAAAGGAACTGCTGGATAATCTGCCCGTGGGGGCTGCCCTTTTCCTTTATGACGGGCATAAGCTGAGGGTCGTGCATCATAACAAGCGCTATTGGGAGCTTGTGGGAAGAACCCCGGGGGTCTATATAGAAGAAGCCCTCTCCGTGATTCACCCCGACGATGCGCCCCTTGTGAAAGCCGCTCTGGACGGGGCTCAAAAAACCGGGGAAAATGCGGTTTGCGATGCGCGGATCCTCTCGGGCGGGGGGGATTACCGTTCCTTCCGCTTGGTGGGCAGGATATTGCCCTTCGATAATAATAAATATACCCTTTATGTTACCTACACCCCAAACTCCGACGAGGAGATCGTCATAAGGGAGATGCTCCCCGTGGCTCTGGAGGCGATGATGGCCTCCCAGACGGAATTTGCCTTTGTCAAGGATAACCGCCTGAGATATGTTTGCTGTTCCAAAACCTTTGCCCAATCCCTCGGGCTGGAGAGCGAAAAGGATATTCAGGGCAAAACGGACTACGACCTTTACGACAAAGCCACCGCCGAGAGCTATATGAATCAGGATATTGAGCTTATGGCGAAGGGCGTATCCTTGGTGGATATGGTGGAGGAAGTGGACGGGGCGGACGGCTCGCTCAGATACATCAGCACCTCGAAATATCTTCTCCATGACTCCCGCTCTGATGTGATAGGCATATATTGCTCCTTCAGAGATGTCACCCAAGAAAAGGAAACGGACACCCGCCTGAAGCTTCTCACCGACAGCATACCCGGGGGAATAGCCGTTTACGAGGGGCGCCCCGATAAAATGGAGCAAATCCGCCTCACCTATTATTCCGACGGTTTTGCCCGCCTTTTCGGCTACAACCGTCAGCAATACGATATAAAAAGCGCCACCAATCCCATGGGGCTCGTCGTCGATGAGGATATGCCCGCTATGATGGAGCAGATTAAAAAGCTCGTTTACGAGAATAAGCCCATTGATAATGTTTATCGGGCGAAAACGAGAAGCGGCGGCCTGAAATGGATAAATGTGAAGGCCGTTATGGGAGAGACGCGGGGGGAAAACCTGACGGTGAACGCCATATTCATGGATGTCACCGAAAGGCAAAGCGCCATGGAGCGCCTGAGGATAAGCGAGGAAGAAAGCCGCCTCGCCCTGGAACACAGCGGAAGTGTAGTTTGCCGCTACAATGTTCCCGAGCGTTCCCTTAAAGTCTCCCGCATCGCCAACCCCATTTTCGAAATAGGGGATTTCATCGAAAATGTACCCTATGGGCAGGTAGCCGAGGGCGGTATATCCCCGGAAACCTCCGAGGAATACATAAAATTCTATGAAAAGATAATCAACGGGGAGGAAAGTGCGGATTTGACCTATCAGCGCAGGTCAACTGTCGGTTGGAGGTGGGTCAGGGCCCATGCCACCACCATTTTCTCCAATGCGGGCCGGCCCGTTTCCGCCGTTATTACTTACAGCGATATAACCGAGCAAATGGAAAAGGAAGCTGTTTTCAGAAAATGGCAGCAATCCCTGCGGAATATGAACCCCGAAAACTATTCGATGTTCCGCTGTAACATCAGCACCAAATCCTTCTTCGATTCCAAGGAGGGCAAACTGCTCACCATTCAATTCAAGCCGGGCAATTTTGCTTTCGACGAGCGCACCGACGAATATGCCCAAGCCTTCGTTCATGAGGAGGATAGGGGAGAATTTTGCAATTTCCTTCGCGCGGATACCCTGCTTGCCGATTATTATCGGGGCAAGAGGATTGATTCCATGGATTATCGGGAAATCACCGAAGACGGGGGATACCGTTGGCTTAGGCTGACCGTGGAGCTGGTGGAATATCCCAATTCCAAGGATGTGGGCGCATATATGATGTTCGAAAACATAGACGAGCGCAAAAGGGAGGAACTTTCCACAACCCTGCGCGCCGAAACAGACCCCTTAACCGGAGTTTACAACCGCGCCGCCTTTGCCGCCCGGGTGGAAAAGGCCATGCGAAGCGCCAAGCCCGGCAGTTGCCATGCCCTTATGATGCTCGATATAGACGGCTTTAAAATGGTGAATGATGTTTTCGGCCATGGGGCGGGGGATCAGGCTCTGATAGATATTGCCCATTCCCTTAAAAGCTCCCTGAGAAGGAGCGACCTTATCGGGCGGCTTGGGGGAGATGAATTCCTCGTATTCATGGAAAATATTCCCAATGACAACGCGGCGGTGAATAAGGCGAAGCAAATTTGCGCCTTGACCCGCAAATCCTTCAGCGCCAGAGTTACCATTTCGGGGAGCATCGGCATTGTGCTTTGCCCTCGCGACGGCAATGATTTCGAAACCCTTTATAAAAAGGTCGATACCGCCCTTTATTATGTGAAGGGTTCGGGTCGGGATAACTATGCCTTTTATCGCTCGGATATGCAGGAGGAACACCCGCGCCTGCCCGAGGAAGTTACCCCCGCGGTCAATATGCCCCCCTCCGCAAGAAAGCGGCGTATGCTTATTGTGGACGACAACAAAATGGACAACGAACTGCTCACCGGCCTTTTCAAAAATGATTTCATCATCGAAAGGGCGGCAAACGGAAACGCCGCCCTGATAAGCCTCAGGCATTACGGCTCCGCCATATCCGTCGTTCTTTTGGATTTGCTCATGCCCGGCATAGACGGCTTCGAGGTGCTTCGGATAATGCAGGATTCCTCCGAATTGAGAATGATTCCCGTGGTGGTCGTCTCCTCGGACGAAAAGCGGGATTCCGGCCTTAACGCCATAAAAATGGGGGCTTCGGATTTCGTCGTCAAGCCCGTTGATCCGGATGTTTTGCGAATAAGAGTTCAGTCCGCCGTCAGCAAGGCGGAAAACGAGCGCTTAAGGGCTAAGAACAGCTTTTTGGAAATGCAGAACGAGGAAATCGCCCGCTACCGCACAGCCATTGAAAGCACAGGGCTTATCGTCATAGAGCATGATTGGTTGGACGGCAGTTTCATCTACGACACGGGCATTTCTTACCGCCTTGCGGGCAGTTACGACTCCCGCAGTCTTTGGAAAATACTTCTGCTGGATATGGTGGCGGACACCGCCACGGTGCAAAGAATGCAGGGAATAATGCAATCCCTTGCGGAGGACAGGGAAAAATCCTCCGCCGAAGCCAAGATCAGGCTCAAAACCCCCGGCGGGCAATTCCACGATTTCTTCATGACCGTGCGTAAGGTTGTCAACGAATTTTCCCTCACCGATAAGCTCATCATCACCCTGATCGATTTGGACGATAATAATATCGGGGCTGTTTCGATGGAAAAGGGAACCGATGGAGAAAAAATGCCGTAAAAACGGCAATGATGTTTTATAGAGGGCGAGAATATAACATCACTCGGTGTTCTACCAAGTAAAGTGCAACAATATATATTGTGTTTTTCGAATATATTGTTGCAACGGGTATGCGTAACACCGAGTACGGCGTAACACCGAGTACGGTGCAACACCGAGTAAGGATTTGCCCTTCCCTCATATTTCTGTGAAATACACAGGGCGGGAACAAAATAGGTTTAATTACGGGGGAGAAATAGCCGAAGCGGGCTTTTTCGCCCCCTTTGTTTGAAATGGTAATTAACCGAGGGCATACCGCCCTAAAATTAAACAATCGTAAAGCGCCTTCGCAGGGGCGGGAGGTTTCTCCGCCCG
>JAAYHF010000099.1 GCA_012727485.1 Eubacteriaceae bacterium | reverse complement strand
ATTTCCATTACCTCCCCCGTGTCCTTATCGGTGAGCTTGTAGCCGTTCTTTGCTCCCACCATTTCATAAAAAGCCGTTTCCTTGGTTAAGGTCAAGCCGTCCAATTCCCCCACCTTTGTGACAAAGTTTTTTCTTCGGAGCTGAATAAGAGCATAAGCTCGGACAGCCGAAAACAGCTCGCCGTCATAGAAGAAACCATTTCTTCCCGAATGTCCGAGGTGACGAGCATTGCCTATAACATCGGGCAGGATTCGGCCTTCCTTTTGGAACCCGTTAAGGGAATGACGCTTTCGGGCTACGAAATGACCGAAACCCTCTCCCGCTATTTGGTGGGCAATGATTTCATCGAATATCTCGCCTATTACAGGATTTCCGAGCCGAATATCATATATACCTCCCGGGGTATGCTGACCTTTGAGCGTTTCTGGGATTCCTACCTTCATGGGGATAATTACGACGATTCGAGTTTCCTTAATGCCATAAGGCAAGGCAAGGTAAGCGCCCTTTTACCCATAACCCAAAACGGGCAAGTGACCTATTTCACCTATGTCTGCCCCCTGCCGCAGTTTTCCAATAATCCGCAGGCCTTTGTAATCGCTCTGATCCCCATTGAGGTTTTGGAGCCCGTGTTGGCTTCCCAACTTGCCAATAAACACGGAGAGATCTCGATTTACGATGCGGGGGGAAATCTTTTGCATCGGGTCGCCACCTTGGAAGATACCATAGGCTTAACCCCTTCGGCGGAAAAAGAAGCCGTCGGTTATTACACCTCCCATGAAGGGAGCCGCTACGCCGTTGAGCAAACTTATTCCCCTTCAAACGGCTGGAGATACATTTCGGCGGTGCGGCTGGGCGATGTGGTGATGGATATGGCGGGCACTCAAATAGTATTGCTTTTTGCGGTGGTGGCGATAATGATTGTGGCGGTTTGGATGATTTTAATAAGCATCATCAGCAAATATGAGCCGATAAGCGAGCTTGCGCTCACCTTGAGCGATCAGGACGCCCAAAGCAAGGGATTAATAGACGAAAAGAGCCTGATAACCGACACCATAGCCACCTTGAAGATAGACAGCGAGCAAAAGCAGAAATTCGAATCGGCCTATCAGGAAGCGGCGGAGGCGAGCAAGGCGAAATCCGCCTTTTTATCCAATATGAGCCACGATATACGCACCCCGATGAATGCGATAGTCGGCATGATAGCCATTGCGAAAAAGCATATCGACGAGCCGGCCTATGTGGAGGACTGCCTTGGCAAGGCGGAGGTGGCTTCGCAGTATCTTTTGGACATTATAAACAATGTGTTGGATATGAGCAGGATAGAATCGGGCAAGATAACGCTCTCCGAACAGAAAGTGGAGCTTTCGAAGCTGATAAAGGAAATAGTGACCATAATGCACCACAACATGGAAGAAAAGCAACAGCATTTCTTTGTGCGCGCATATCATGTCAAGAATGAAATTTTCACGGCGGACTCCGTTCGACTCACCCAAATATTTATGAATATCCTGTCCAATGCGGTGAAATTCACCCCCCCGGGAGGGAAGATAACCATGAGCGTCACCCAGAACCCCCCCTATGAGGAAGCCTTCGGCAGTTATACCTTCCGCTTCACGGACACGGGCATCGGTATGTCGGAGCAGTTCGCCGCCAGAGTATTCGATTCCTTTTCGAGGGAGCATGAAACAGATTCTTCCAAGGTCGAAGGAACGGGCCTCGGCATGGCGATAGCGAAGAATTTGGTGGATTTAATGGGCGGGGAGATAACCTGCGAAAGCCTGCTCGGGGTCGGAACAACCTTCACCGTGAATATAAAATTTAAAACCTCCGACCGTCAGCTAACCGCCACTCAAAGGGAATGCCTTGACAGTTGCAAAGGAAAAACCGCCCTTGTCATCGGGGGCGGGGAGGAGATTTTCTCCGGGCAAAGGGAATTACTGACCGATTTGGGGTTTAATTCCTTTTACGCCGATGACCTCCGAGATATTCCCGCCCTTCCCGAGGGCAAGACGGGGGCGGTTCTTTTTAATCAAATTTATGGCGAACCCTTTGACTTTGAGGCCGCAAAGGGGCTTTTCGGGGGAGAAAAACCGCCGAGCGCGAAATATATCTTGATCAACGAAACCTTTGTTCAAACGGGTACGCAGGCCGCCGAAAAAGCCCGAATAGACGCCGTATTGACCGAACCGCTTTTCATAAGCTCTCTTTTGGAGGCGCTTTCGGGCGCAAAATCGACTGAAAAGGCAAGCGATGCAAAGGGCGGCGCGCTTAGCCTTGAGGGGAAAAGGATTCTTTTGGTGGAGGACAACGCCATGAATAGGGAGATCGCTAAAAAGCTTTTGGGCGAAACGGGGGTAAATATCACCGAGGCGCTGAACGGCGAGGAAGCGGTCAGAATTTTCGGCGAAAGCGGAGAGGGTTATTTCGACTGCATATTAATGGATTTACAGATGCCGATCATGGACGGCTACGAAGCGACGGGTCTTATTCGCTCCATGAGCCGCAGGGACGCGGATAAGGTCATTATCCTTGCGATGACCGCAAATACCTTCGACGAAGATGTCCGCCGGGTGAGGGATTCGGGCATGAACGGGCATTTGGGCAAACCATATTCCCCCGAGGAGCTTTACAGCACTTTGGCGCGGCTTTTGACCGCCGGTAAAACGACTTAAGCAATTATTCAAGCCTTACAGTCCATAGACCGTAAGGCTTTTGTACTTACATTTTTATAGATTGTAAGGCTTGTTTTTACAGCACTACGGACTGTAAAAAAAATCTTTCAGCCTTTGGGCTGTAAGGTTTTGGGCTGTTTCAGCCCTTAATAAACGGGAGGTTTAAATGAAAACCGTAAAATTTCGATTGGTTCTGCTGATGATCGCCGCCGTGATGGCGCTCGGCGGCTGTGTGAAGGGAGGGGGGCAGGAAGAAGGGAAGATCACCGTCACCGACAGCCTTGAGGGAAAACCTGTTTTGGTCGGCAATATCCCCTGCCGTTTTCCCTTGGCAGATAAGCCTTTAACCTTGAATTTCATGTCCTTTCGCTCGCTTCCCACCGATTACGAGGAGGTTTATGTCTGGAAAAAATATGAGCAAATGACCGGAATAGATGTGAAATGGACCACCGCCTCCTTGGCCGACAGCGCCGAAATGGTCTACACCGCCCTGATGAACGGCGCAGATGTGGATTTGATACTGCGCTGTCGGGTCGATTCCAACCGACTTATACAATATGCCGAAAGCGGCCTTATTTTGGATCTTGCCAAGGACGATTTGCTGAAGGAAAACGCCCCGAACTGCTGGGCCTATCTGCAATCCCACCCGGAGGCCTTGGCTTCCGTCACCAACCCGGACGGCTCCATATATGCCCTTCCGCAGGTTAATTCGGGGGCCGAGCTGAGGGTTTCCCGCAAAATATTCATCAATAAAAATTGGCTGGAGCGAGTGAACATGGAACTCCCCGCCACCACCGAGGAATTTTACGATCTCCTTAAGGCTTTCAAGGAGCAGGACGCCAACGGCAACGGGGACATGAACGACGAAATTCCGCTTTGCTCCATGGATTGGATGAGCGTTTACGAATCCTTTTACGGCGCCTTCGGGCTGATGAACAGGGGGGTTCACAATCAGGTGGTGGACTGCGATGAGCCCACCGGGAAGGTGCGCTTTATCCAATCCGCCGACGGTTATCGGGATTTCATAGAATATTTCCAAAGGCTTTACGGCGAAGGGCTGATGGATACCAATATTTTCACCATGACCGCCGAGGAATGGACAAACAATGCGCTCAACGACAGGATAGGGGTTTTTTGCAGTACCAACCTCGCCTCCGTTCCCGCAAATATGGCGGATAATTGGGTGGGCATCAGCGAAGCCTTGGAAGGGCCGAATGGGGACAAGCAGTGGAACTCCATAAGGGCAAATCTTCATTCCACGGGCAACGCCTTAATCCCCGTCACCTGCGAGAATCCCGAAATCGTTCTGAGATGGCTGGATTATTTTTGGACGGACGAGGGGACGCTTTTTTATCATATGGGGATAGAAGATGAAACCTTTGTGGAAAAGAACGACGGCTCTTACGATTATGCGCCCGCGATCTACGAAGAATTAAAGGGAAGCTCACTTTCCTTCGATGAGGTGATTTCCCGTTACACTCCTTACCCCGGGGGAGGCAACCCGATGGTGGAGGTTGCTCCCTATTTCATGGGCGGGGAAATGGCCGCCATACCCGCCGCCACCGCCCGCGCGCTTTTTGCCTACGGCCCAAAGGTCTATTGGCCCATATTCACCTTCACCCCCGAGGAAAATGAAAAGCTCGTTGAGATAAATGCCGATGTGGGCAAATACTGCACGGATATGCGAATAGATTTCATAATCGGTAAAAAATCCATGGACGAATGGGAAAGCTACATAACCCAACTAAATCAATTCCGAATAAAAGAGTTGCTCGAGATTTATCAGGCGGCGCTGGATAGGTATGAAAAGGCCTTTGGGAATTGAGGGAAATTTCACAATAAAGCTTTGCCGTGCTTAGGTCAAGCAGACCGATGCGCTCATATTGCGTTTGATTTGCCAACGCAAAACGGCAAGAAGTTTTCACGGTTTATCAAAATAAAGAGCCTTTGCAATCGCTTTTCGCAAAGGCTCTTTTATTTGTTTTTATTATGTGTCCGCTTACTTTAAGCTATTTATCGGCTTAAGCTCCGCTTTTTCTTCTTTAAACCTATTGCAACGCCTAAGGCCGAGAGCATTAAGCCTCCGCAAAGATATAAGCGGCTGTCCTCGCCCGTTTGCGGGTTATCCGTCAGGGAAAAGCCCACGCTTACGGTGGTTGTTGATCCGTATCGGCCCATTGTTCGCCGTTGAAAATCTGCTGTGCGAATATGACCGTCAGAGTATGTTCCCCCACTGTCATTTGCGAGGTGGAAAAGCTTTGGGTAAAGCCGGTGTCAAAATAGCCCGTCGGGTTGGTTTCCCATTCTGTCGGAAGCCACCTTTCGTCGCCCTCCGTCGGCTCGGTGATGTCGGTGCCTGCTCCGTTTGCCGTAAAGCTCACATTTTCGCCCTTTGTGTATATTTGCCCTGCGGTTATGCCCGAAATGGTGTTTTCCAGGGCGGAAAGGGTGATGTTCTTTTCCGTTACATTCTCGCCCGCCACCGTGAAGGAGGCAGTCGCCCCGGTTGCATAGCCCGTTATTCTCACTTCGATGGTGTAATCGCCGGCGGGTGCGCTCGGTATGGTATAGTCGCCGGTCGCGTCCGTTATTACCGCGCCGCCGACATTTGCGCCGCCGTCTTTGAGCTGAACGCTTGCGCCCGCAAGATTTGCGCCCGTGTCGCTATCCGTGACCTTGCCGGATATCGAGTAGACAGGCTCGACATGGAAGTATTTATAGTCCTCAAAATCAGCCTCATTATAATCAACCTCCGGCGTACCGTTCGCGTTGACGCTGGCTGTGGCGATATACTCGCCAACATAGTCGGACAGAACGGGCGGCGTATAATCAGAAGTCGTATTATCCCAACCGGCTATGGCGATGCTGTCCATATCGTCGGGGACAGCGCCGCTGGTTGCCGTGACCGTGCCGCCTTTGATGGTCACGTTGCCGTCGCGTGAATATATACCAATGCTGCCAGAATATGATGCTCCGCTGTTGCCAATGAGTGTGCCGCCGTTGACAATGATGCCATCATTTGCGCGAATGCCATATTCGTCGCCGTTGCCAATGAGCGTGCCGCTTTCCAAGGTCAGAACACCGCCTACCCGTATACCTTCGGTGCCATCGTCGCCATCGCCGCCATCGCCGGTTCCGGTGAAGCTTGCGCTGCCCGTGCCGAAGACCGTGACAGAATCGTCTGCGCCTACGCGCAGGCCATATTCTGCGGCTTGAATTACACTTTCGCCGTTCAGCACCAGCTTCGCGCCGCCGGGCAAATAGATACCCACGTCAGCCGAAGTGGCAAACTGTAAGCCGTTAAGGGTAAGGGTCATGGTTTCATGCTTCCAACTCCATTTGCCGTCGGGGTCGTCGGCGTCGGTGGTGCTGAAATTATGGTTTGCAACATTTCCCCATGTTTTCAGTGTGTTCGACCTGAAATCCATGGTGTAGGCAGAGAGAGCGGTCAGCGTGATATCCTTGCCCGTCACGGCGGCGCTCGTCACGGCAAAGGACGCAATCGTACCCTTTGCATAACCCGTCTTGCTGACCTCGATGGTATAGCCCGTACCGGCGGGTACGTTTGAGATTGTATACGCTCCGCTCGTGTTTGTTGTGACCGCGCCGCCGACATTTGCGCCGCCGTCTTTGAGCTGAACGCTTGCGCCTGCAAGATTTGCGCCCGTGTCGCTATCCGTGACCTTGCCGGATATCGAGTAGCCGGAGCTTGATTCGATATTAAGGTACTTATGCGCCCCGTCATAGGAATAGCTTGCGGTGGTAACAGTATTTGTGCCGTCGGCGTTGGGGCCGTAGGTCGCCGCATATCCGCCGGAGGGGAGGTTGAAAGTCGGATCCGCCGGGATTTCGTTGTCATCATCATCCCACATTTGATAATCAGTCGCCTTGCCTGCGGCGGAGGCGGTGAAGCTTCCGCCGGTCAGTTCTGCGGTTTTCATATACACGCCCACGCTGTCAACGGCGGCTTGGGCCGTACCCGTCAACTCGCCTGTGCCGGAAAGCCGAATACCATAAGCCTTCGCGCCGTAGCTTTCATAAGTGGCCTCAGCGCTTTGTCCGGTCAATTTGCCAAAGTCCGAGATGATGATCTGCCCGTCGCAGATATAATCGTATGTTGTATCGTCGAATTTTCCAAGAACATATACACCGTTGCTGTGTGCGCTAAGCTCGCCGCTTCCAATCACAATGCCGGAATCCTCAACCATGATATTGCCCTCGACAAGTATGCCATAACTACCGTTACCCGCGGCCGCGCCGCTGCTTGTCAGCTTGGCTTGACCGCTGACCGTCAGGTCGCCGTAGGCCATATAAACGCCTCTGCTGGCGCCGTTTTCCACGCCCGCACCGCCGCCGTAGGCAAGTATCTCGCCTTGAAAGCTGATCGTGATGTTTCCGCCGTAAGTTGTCTGCCTGTCGCCGCTGAGCAAGCCCTCGACGCACAGGCCGATGCTGTAGCCGCTTCCTTCGTCATTCAAGATCGTACCGCCGGTGGCGGTAAGCTTACCCGAGTCGGACACCTCCACATCGCCGTATTTGTTTTCGTCCTCTACGGCTATTGTCATCACGCCGAAGCTACGGAGAATCTCCCAAGCTTTCTCCTCATTCGTGTTTTCGGAAGTCGCTGTACCGCCCGTGCCCGTGAGGGCGCCTGTGCCGGAAACGGTGATATCGCCGCCGTCGGAGCAAACGCCGTAGCTGTAAATGTCGGAGCTATAGTTGTCGCTGAGTTGACCGTGATTCGTGACCGCGCCGCCCATGGCTGTGAGCGTCCCGTTGGCTACGGAAACATCGCCCCCGGCATACAGACCGCAGCTTAATATATAAATGTGGGTATCCTCAGAGGTTCCGTTGGCGACCGCGCCGCCGTTGGCTGTGAGCGCTCCGCCGAGGATAGAAAAATCCCCCTCAATATAAATGCCGTAGCTGCTCATCCATTGGTTATGCCAGTTGGTGGGAGCGCTTGCGGTGGTGATATTGCCGCCGTTTACCGTAAGTGTTCCGTCGCCTGTCACAGTCAGATCGCCCGCCACATACAGACCGCAGACGGTCATACCGTATTCAATAGATTCGGTTAAATTAAGCGCAATGCCCGTTATTGTGTTGACACTGCCCTCGGCGAGAACAATTCGCAGGTCGCCGATGGGCAGGTTGCTTTTTACTTCGCCGCTGACAAACAGATTGTTGAGAGTAAGCGTGGCCTCATAGCCAACCCACGACAAGCAGGCGTTCCAGTTTGCGGGTGCTGTGGTATATAGCGTGGTATCGCCGTTGATGTAATAGGTAGTCAATAGGTCCTCTGAACCTTGGACATATTTCACCATGTCCACTGTGCCGATTATCAAATGACGCCCGTTCGCCGCCGCCGCCGTCCCCGGTAAAAGCGCAAGCGCCATACACAGGCAAACCAAAATGCTTAAAATCCGTTTCGTTTTCATATCGCAATCTCCTTATTGATCGGACAAGGCTTCATCGCCCTGCCCTTCCTTTTCCGGCTTGTCATTTTTTCCCCTGCGATAGCAAATTCAAAGGGGCACTCACCGACCATGCTCCCAACCGGTTCTTTTGATGAATATTTGGATAAATTATAACATTTAAAGGAAGAATCACAACGCAAGCCGTATGAAATGCAAGCATAGGCGCATGAAATGATTTTTTAAACCGAAATTGTGTAAAAAGGGCTTGACAAATGCCGAGCATACCCCGAGCATACCCCGAAGGCCAAGGCGCATTGATGAAATTTACAGACCTATCACGACCCCCGCCATAAACATATCGCCCTGCGTTTCTATCTGTAAAACGCCGCCGTATTTTTCGCACACCGCCCGCACCGATTCTATGCCGATGCCGTGGCCCGCCCCCTGTTTGCGGGATAGGAAAGCGCCGTTTTCCTCAAGCAATTTACCGTCGAAGCGGTTATCCACCGCAAGGGTGAAGTTAGCTTTGTCGGCCTTGGCGCTGACCTTGATAAGGCGGCAGTTGGGCGCAAGATTCCTTTGCGCCTCCAGGGCGTTTTCAAGGAGGTTGCCGAGTATGACGCAAAGGTCGGGGTCTGTCAGCGGCGTTTCCCGCCCTATTGAAAGGGTCGCCTCCATTTTCACACCCTGTGACTTTGCCGCGTTGATGTAGTAAAGCAGAATACTGTCTGCGGCAAGGTTTCCGGTCACGGGCGGGGTCTCCTCCTCAAGGGCGGCGGTGTCGAGATAATCCTTCAGAGCCGTCATATCCCCGGCATTTATCAGCGCGGCAAGGGCATGACGGTGATGGCGAAGGTCGTGGCGCATACGGCGTACCTCGTCCATTTGGTTAATCATGCGCTCGTAGTAGCTTTGTTGCATTGCGATGCGGCGGGAGGTTTCCTCAAGGGCGGCGCGGGCGTCGGCTGCCTGCTTCATCTTATCCATGACGCGGGTGGTCGCGCCGTATATTGCGGCCATGCCAAACATCATTAAAATGCGGCTGATAAGATATTTCAGCTCGGGCTTGGCGGGGAAGGTGGAAACGAGGTTCATAAAAAGGAAGGAAAAGCAGATAATGCAAAGCGTTGCCCATACGCGGTCATTGTCCATTGCCACAAGGCGATCCACCATGCGGCGCAGGCTCTTGGTGAAGGGGACAAAGCTCACGGCGATAAATGCTCCGCAGGCTATAATATAAAGGGCGGGAGGGTCAACGAAGTTGAATGAAGCTTGGGCGAAGGTGCCGATTATTTCGACCAAGGCATTATAAGCGGCGACAAAGGCATAGGCAAAGGCGTGTTTGGCAAAGGGCTCTTTGATGAGTCCGCAGGAAACGAGGAACATTATAATGCCCAAAAGGGCGCGCAGTGTGGTGAAGGGCAGAAGGGGGAAAGCTCCCGCAAACCAAAGTGCGCCGCCGCCGAAGGACATGAAAAAAAGCAAAGCATAACAAACTTTCGGAGAAATCCGCAGATTGTCCTTGAAAAGCCAATAGCGAATCGTTCCGAAAACGGCGGTTTGAAGGGAAGCGAAAAGCACACCCCATAACCCGTATTCCATCGAGTTACCTCCCTCGCAAAGCCCGCAGTCGATAGGCGGCGAGCTGATAACGCAAAAAGTCTTAGCAGTTTACAGCCGATAGAATAATCTCCCTTTCGCTAAAACTCAACCATACAAACCACCCCCGCCGATGCCCTTAAAAAACTTATATCCACTCCCCAAACACCCTCACATAAACCCCCTTCACCGCCTGCACGCTTACGAGGTAGCCGGCGATTACTCCGGCGAGTTTGGGTAGGAAATTGAGGGGCAGCTTTGCCATATCCAAGGCTGTCGCCATGTCGGAAAGACTAATTCGGGAAAATACCTTAAGGGAAAGAAAGCTCCGACGGATAAGGGCGGAAGTATCGGACAGCGGGCTAATCCCGAGAAAAACCCCTCCCTCCCGAAGCTTACCGCAAACATCAGGAATTAAACAAAAAACAATTCCCGCCCAAAGGACGGGAACCGTTCCGAACAAAAATTTTGAAGGGAAGCGAAAAGCACACCCCATAACCCGTATTTCATCGAGTTACCTCCCTCGCAAAGCCCGCAGTCGATAGGCGGCGAGCTGATAACGCAAAAAGCCTTAGCAGTTTTCAGCCGATAGAATAATCTCCCTTTCGCTAAAACTCAACCATACAAACCACCCCCGCCGATGCCCTTAAAAATCTCATATCCACTCCCCAAACACCCTCACATAAACCCCCTTCACCGCCTGCACGCTTATGAGATATCCGGCGATTACTCCGGCGAGTTTGGGGAGGAAGTTAAGGGGCAGCTTTGCCATATCCAAGGCTGTCGCCATGTCGGAAAGACCTATAAAAAGGGTGAGCGCCGCCACGAGGAAGGTGGATATAACGAGCAGGGGGGCGGGCTTGCTTTGGAAGAAGGGCAACTTCGAGGTGCGGATTATGTGAATGACCATCACCTGCGAGATTGTTCCGAAGATAAACCACCCACAGCGAAACAGCGGAGCGAAGCTTGAGCCAAGGCCTTTAAAGCCCGCCCACATCACCGCAAAGCAAATCAAATCGAAAATACAACTTAAAGGCCCGAAGAAAAGCATGAATCGGCTTATGGACTTCGTATCCCAACGGCGGGGTTTTTCGCTGTATTTCTTATCCACCCTGTCAAAGGGAATTCCCATTTGCGAAAAGTCGCAAAGGAGGTTTTGGGTCAAAAGCTGTACGGGGAGCATGGGCAAAAAGGGCAGGAATACGGAGGCGATAATCACCGAAATCATATTCCCGAAATTGCCGCTGGCCGCCATTTTAATATATTTTATTATGTTGCCGAAGGTGCGCCTTCCCTCCAAAACCCCCTGTTCCAGCACCATCAAATCCTTTTTGAGCAATATTATGTCGGCGGTTTCCTTCGCTATATCCACCGCCGAATCCACCGAAATGCCCACATCTGCCTGACGGAGCGCCGGGGCGTCGTTTATGCCGTCCCCCATATAGCCCACGGTATGCCCCTTCGCCTGCAATGCCTTAACCACCCTTTCCTTTTGGGAGGGGGAAAGTTTGGCGAAAATGTCGCAATTTAAGGCGGCTTCGATGAGCTTTTCCTCGGTGAGGTTTTCAATGTCCCTTCCCGTGAGCATTTTATCCGTATTGATCCCCACCTTGGAGCAGACCTTCAGCGCCACTCCCTCGCTGTCCCCGGTTAGAACCACGCATCTGACCCCGTTTTCCCTTAGGGCTTGGATCGCATCCTTTGCGTCGGCCTTGGGAGGATCCAAAAATCCCACAAAGCCTATCAAGACCATATCCTTCTCGTCCGCCACCGTGAAGCGTCCGCCCCCCGCCACATCGTTTTTTTGGGCGACGGCGATAATTCTCAGCCCCTCCCGATTGTATTTCTCATAGGTCGCCATTGCGTCGCGGGTCGCCTTTTCGTCCAACCTTACGACCTTTCCTTCCAATTCGACATAGGAAGAAATGCCGAGCATCTCCTCCACGGCGCCCTTGGTGATAAGTTGGCTTTTGCCGGCGTCGTCCGTTAAGACCACGCTCATTCTTCTTCTTGTGAAGTCGAAGGGTATCTCGTCCACCCTTTTGTAATTCGAAAGCACCTCGTAAAGCCCATGCTCATTCGCCCTGTTTATAATCGCCAAATCCATCAGATTTTTAAGCCCCGTCTGAAAATAGCTGTTCAAATAGGCGTGACGCAAAATTCGAGGGTCCTCATCGCCGTGAACATTGATGTATTTTTCCAGCACAATCTTGTCCTCGGTCAGGGTTCCCGTTTTGTCCGTGCAGAGAATGTCCATCTCCCCGAAGGCCTGTATCGCCCCCAAATTGCGGACTATCACCTCATGGCGGGACATATTCACCGCCCCCTTCGCCAAGGAGGAACTCATCACCACCGGCAACATCTCCGGGGTCAGCCCCACCGCCACGCTCACGGAGAAAAGAAGCGCCCCCGACCAATCCCTTTTTACAAACCCGTTCACGAGAAAGACAACGGGCACCATTATCAGCATCATTTTAAGCAACAAAACAGAAACCGAATCCACCCCATGCTCAAAGGAGGTTTTCGCCCTGTCTCCGGAGAGGGTTTTTGCCATTGAGCCGAAATAGGTTTCGTCCCCGACGGCGACGACAATGGCTGCCCCACTGCCGCTGACGATGTTACTGCCCATGAAGCCGATGTTCCGCAAATCCGTCACATTTTCGCCCCCCCTAAGTTCTTCGCTGAATTTTTCCACAGGGTTGGATTCCCCCGTGAGGGCGGCTTGGGCCACAAAAATATCCTTTGTCATTATGAACCTGACATCCGCAGGCAGCATATCCCCGGCGGAAAGCCTCACCATATCCCCGATAACCACTTCTTCCATGGGTATTGAAATCCTCTCGCCGCCCCGCACGACATCGCAAAGGCTAACTATCATATGCGAGAGCTTTTCGGCGGCTTTATCGGATTTTCTGCTTTGGGTAAAGGCCACAAGGGAGGATATTACAACCAAAGCGAGCAAAATCGAAATGGTGAGATAATCCCTCTTTGCGGAGTAGACCACATCGGTGAAATAGGTGATGAGGGTTATTATCATCAGCACGATATTGAAGGGGTTCACCACCGCCTCCTTCAGCCTTTTGAATATGGTCGGCCCTCCCGAGGCGCTTATCACATTCGGCCCGTAATCCCTTTGTCTTAAGGCCGCCTCTTGGGCGGAAAGCCCCGCGGGGCCCACCCCCATTTCATCGAATAATTCATCTTGGTTCATCTGTGAGCAGCGGCGCAGTTTCCCTTCGATTTCCCTTCTGTTTGCCGCGATTGCTTTGGGCGTTTTTCTTCTTTTCATTGGTAAATCTCCTTTCTTAGGATTCAACCGATGAAAACCCCCGGGCTTGTGCTTTTTATAACGCGTGAAAGGTTTTCGCTTGTCAAAGAGAGGAGCGAAGATTCCTTTCGTTATAACCGTTTGCGCTTCTCATTCGCACGCATATATACAAAGGCACAAAAAAAGCCGTCCCGACGGACGGAAAGCTCCAAAAGAACAAAACCGTTCCTTTGGATCGCGGACTTGACGAAGCTGTTATATAAAGTGCATATTCAACAGCCCCAAAAAGCCGAAAACCGTACATTCGGCAGAGGTTTTCATATTCGGTTTTGAGGTATGCCGACTTCGAGGCCCTGAATCCATTGTTGCACTCCTTTTCTTTTAATATGCGCTGAAGTTTCCTCAGCTTTTTAATTATACATAAAATATTGCGGGGTGTCAAGGATTGGTGCGGGGAGGAGGGAGGGAGGAAGAAGAAGGGGTGCGGGGGGTTGGTTGGGGAAGGGGGGTATGGGAAATGGGTTGCGGAATATGTGTGTGGGGTGATTTTTTCTGCATTGTTTTTTGTATTGTTTTTGTCGGGGATTGGTTTTTGTGAGGTTGCGGTTTTTGTTATTTGGGCGGGTTGTAATTTTGCTTTTAGAATACGGAGCTTTCTATATCTCTTTAACAAAATGACGGGGTATAAAATTTTTCCAGCAACCTCGCCCCCGCCGGTCTCACCGCCTCGAAAGAACAGATTTTTCCACGGAGAAGACTGTCTGAAAAATAATTATTTTTACTTGGTTAAGGTGGTGAAAGTGGGTTGGGTTTGAGTTATGGGGTATGGGGGTTTGAAGGGGGGATTGAGGGGGTGATTTTTTTTT
>JAAYHF010000098.1 GCA_012727485.1 Eubacteriaceae bacterium | reverse complement strand
ATTGTAAACCGGTCTACCGGGGCCGCCCATAAAACCCGGAAGCGTGTCAACAACTCTCAATTCTTGCTTGGAAAAAGGTATCTTTCTGTTCATGTTTTCCTTTCGCGCGGGGATACCGCTATATATTTTATCGTTAAACCGTAATTCAAGTATATCCCTTTTCCCCCGCCGTTTCAATACAAGAAGGAAATTATTTGATTTTCATCCAGGTCGCCATAACCCATTTGGCGGGAAGCAGTTTCCCGCAGATGCGATTGAAATTCGGGGTAAAGCCCAAAACCGACAAATCCTTCCCCTTTTTGCTGTCCTTCAGGGCCTTTGCCACCACATCTTCGGGTTCGTAGAGGGGGGTGAAATTTTTGCAGGTCTCGGGGTTGGCGGTGTCTTGGGCCACTCGGAAAAATTCCGTATTCACATAACCGGGGCATACGCAGGTGACGCTGATACCCCTGCCTTTAAGTTCCACATTCAGCGCGCGGCAAAAATGCAAAACAAAGGCCTTGGTGGAGGCGTACATATTAAATTCGGGCAGGGGTTGGAAGGAAGAGCCGCTGCCCAAGGTTATAATCCTTGCGCCCCTTTGCATATATTCGAGGGCGGCGTAGGTCACAAGCACCATGGCCTTGTCGTTCACATCGATCATCTCGCAGATCTCTTTATCCGTCAGATCCTTGTAAGTTCCGTATTTCCCGAAGCCCGAGGCATTCACCAATATTTTCACATCGGGCTTTTCGCCCGCCAAGGTTTCCCTTAAGGAATTCACCGAGGCGACGGTATCCGCAAGATCCAGCGCAATGGGGCGAATTTTTGCCCGGCAAAGCTCGGTAAGCTCCAAAAGACGCTCCCGACGGCGAGCCACAACCCATATCTCATCGAGATCGTTTCCCTTATCGATCTGCAATACAAATTGCCTCCCCATACCCGAGGAGGCTCCCGTCACAATGGCTATTTTCATTTTATTTCATCAGTTCGACTATTTCCGCCGCATCGGGCAGATCGGTCATGTCCTTGGCATAATGGGCGTAGATTACCTTCATATCGCCGTCCAAAATAAAGGCGGCGGGAAGCTGGGTTTCCCTTCCCTCGTATTTGCCGTGTTCGTAGCCGAGTTCTTTAATCTTCCCGAAAATCTTGGCGGCCTTTTCGGTCATTTCGAATTTGGCCCCTTCGGCCATCACGGGAATGTCGAATTTGTCGTAAAGCAAGCAGTCGGGGTCGCAGACGATGTCATAGGGATATTCCCCCGCGGGGATTTCTTCCTTCATGTAGGCGGCTTCGGATTGGATAACGGCGATGAGCTTTCCGCCCGCGGCGGTTATCTTGTCGTAATTCACCTTGTAATCGTGCAGATCGAATCTGCAAAGGGAACAACCGTAATATCTGAGGAACATCAGGGCGGTTACGCCCTTCACCTCGTCCTTGAGGTGTTTGCCCGTCTCAAAGGGGGTGTCATATACGAAATCGGGGAAGATTTCGCCAACTTTTATCTTTGCCATATTTTCTCCTTTATTTTTCTTTTATTATATCATCAAGCCTGCGCATAACGGCAGTAAAAATATTCAAACAGTACCCGAATCGGGCCGAAGGCCGCCTCGGAAGCCTAAGCGGTTAATGCGGCTTCGGGAAGATATTGAGCCGAGCAAAGAAGCTATATATCCTCGACGGCTCTGTATTCGGTCTTTTTGCCGCTGCCTGTTTTTATTATCAGATTTTTGGTGATGAGCTTTTTTAAAAGCTCTATGGAAGCGGTTTGGGAAAGGGAAAGCCCCTCCTCGATGTCGCTTCTGACCACCGTGCCCTTTGTGCGGAATATTTCCATGGCCTGTCTTTCGGAATCGGATAGTTCGGGCATAACCCCCTCCGATTTGCCGATGCGGACCACGACGGGAAGCACATAGCGGAAAACATTCTGGCTCACATCAATATTGGCAGTCCTCTCACAACCCTCATAGCTTTCCATTATTTTGGAAATGCCCGTGCCGTGGGAATCCACCAAACCGAAGCGGCGGAAAATGCCCGTTAAGTTCATATTGCGGTGAATGGAAACCCCCATGTGAACATCTTCCATATTCACTCCCTCCACCAGCCCGCCGTAGGAAACGATCTCCATTCGGTCGGAATAGATATTCACCAGGGTACTGCCGGAAAAGGAATAATCCCTGTGTACCATGGCGTTTATCATCGCTTCTTTGACCGCAAGTTGGGGGAAACGCTCCCAGGAGTTGCTGTATTTACCGACAAATTCAAAGGCACTGCGGTATTGGCTCAAAAGTGAGCCGGTGAATTCTTGCTTTTCCAGAAAAACGCTTTTCCCCGTGCCCTCAAAGGCCGCCGCCTTGATGCTGTGGGCGCACTGGTCGCTCATCAACTCCCCCAAAATGCTGAAAGTGCCGTCGGAGCGCATTATGTGCATCATCATCATTTCATCGCGGCCGAGTTTAATGGAAATATCCTTTAATCTTTCGGAAAAGTAGGCAAAGGTCAGAGCTTGATTGGTGGTGCGTATATCCTCGTAGCTCGCCCCCCCGGTTTCGGCTATCATTCTCAATATATCCGCTTCCCCGGCGGGTACGGTGTACTGCTCATGGCGTATGAAAACCCCCTCGGGGCGCATTCCCTTTTCCTTCAGAAAATAGGGGCAGGAAATGCCCTTTTGCACATGAACCGCCACAAGGGTCGCCTCCCCCTCCTCGGTGTCCTCCGTTTGGGTTTCGAATTTGACGAATTCCCCCATTTCGGGGAATATCATCTCCGCCACCATTCCCTTTGCCAGCTCGATGACCGCCTCCGGTGAGCGCACCCCGGTCACAACCCAATCCCCGCTTACCCCCAGGTAAATCACCCCGCCGTTGGTGTTGGTGAGGGCGATAACCGTGGGCAAAAATGTGTCGTTATAATCTTTTATAAAAGCTGTGGAAGTTCCTTCGTATTCCATTTTTCACCGTTTCATGCGATTTTTTCTCACGAATATTCTAACGCTTGCTAACGAATCTAACATAGACATTATATTACACGGCGGGGGGAATATCAAGAAATATGGGAAGGTATTTGGGGTAAGTCCCGGGGTGCATACCGTTAAATGAAAGGTCATAAGGGGGCATACGCATTGATAAACCCTCGCAGAGAATCGCAAAAGACATAAGGACAAAGCGCGAACCGTTTCGTAACCGTCCCTTTAATATTCCCGCAAACGCTATCCCTTTATATCCAAATCAATAAAAAACCTTCCCCAAACGGGAAAGGCAAATCCTTAAAAATATATGCCGTGCGCCGATGCCGTGGCTACTGCTCCCCGCCTTCCTCCCCGCCCGTATCCTCCGAAAACTCCCCCGGGTTCATCGCTTCATAGGCCTGCCTTACGGAGGCGATTTTAACTTCGCAGTATTCTTCCAAAAGTCGGGTGAGCTTGGCAAGTTCCTCGCTCGAAGCGCGGTAGTCCTTTTTATATGAATAATAAGCACCCTTTAGCCTGTGTATATTTATGCTGTTTTCCGTATCCGGGGAGGCGCTCAAATAGCCTTCCGCAAGCTTTACAAGCTTTTCGATGCGGGGGGCGTCGCCCGCTTTGATGAAGGCCTCCAGCGGCAGGGTCATATCGGGCAGTTTGCCGTAATCCTCCCTTTGCAGTTGACCTATCCAGGAAGAAAGGGCATCGAAATCAAAGACGAGCTGTTCGCTTTCCCCCTTTTTAATATCTATGAACATATCCAAACAAAGCAACATCGGCACTTCCCTGCGGGGAAGCTTGCCGTAGTCCTCTATCATGTCGGTGCAACGGCTTGCGCCTTCGTAATCCCCATTGCGGTAGCAGGCCCAGCCCAAGGCCAAAATAATCTCCTCTTTTTCGGTAAAACTCTCCCCGCCGAGGCTTTTCAGAGCTTTTTTGAGCATAGAAGCGGCTTTTCGGCTGTTTCCCGTTTCATAATGCCATTTTCCGAGAGCGTAAAGGGCGGTCTGTTCCCCCGTCTTCAATCGGGAAGCTTCGTTCAGGGCGTCGTTTGCGGCTTGATAACTGCGTAGATGCTCACCCATGGCAAGCAAAGCTTCGCTCAAGGCACAGCGGCAGCGGATACCCATTTTTTCGTCCCCGCAGGCGGCGGCAAAATTAAGCGCCTCCATTTGATAGGCGACGGCCTTTTTGTATTGACCCCCCTCATAATGGGCCAACCCGCTGAGATAATTGAGCAGGCAGGAAAGCAGGGTGTCCCGGGAATGTTTAAGACGGGCCTTTTTTATCATGCTCTGATAGGCCCTTTGCGCCGTGAGGGAGTTCCCCTCAAGGGCGTCCGACATCTCCTCGGGAAATATCTCCTGTAATTTATTCAGATAAAGAGCCGGAATATTAACTCTCATTGCCGTCCTTTTAATATTTTTTACTTACGCCGAATTTTATTATATCATTGATATTCCCTCAATTCAAGGAGAAATACAAAGGCAGTTCCGTAATGCCCCCCTATTAAAATTATTAATTATTAATCATTCAATATTCATTATATTCCCACACCTATACACTCCCGCAACATTAAATCGAAAACTTCCCATCACATTGATATTCCCTCAATCCAAGGAGAGAATACAAAAACAGTCCCGTAATGCCCCCCCTTCGTTTCCCTAATTAAAATTATTCAATATTCATTATTCATTATTCATTATAATCCTTCCCTCATATAACCCCACAACTCATTAAATCAAAGGCTCCCTATTGTTTTGAGTATCTCTCAGCGTTTATAATAAAGTAGGGGAGGTGCGCATCTTCCGACCCCCCCGAAAAATGAAAAAGGAGCATATTATGGAAAAAGCAAAGGTCTATTTCACAAGGCAAATCACGCAGCAGTCGATAATAGAGGTTTATAAAGCCCTTGGGGTCAATCTCGAGGGAAAGGTGGCGGTTAAGGTACACTCGGGGGAGGAGGGCAATCAGAACTATCTGCACCCCGAATTCTTAAGGGACATGATCAACCATGTGAAAGGAACTGTGGTGGAATGCAACACAGCCTACGGCGGAGCGCGCAACACCACCGAAAAGCACGAAAAGCTCATGGAGAACCACGGCTGGTCGAAATATTTCGATGTGGACATCATGGACGGCGAGGGGAAGGATATTACCCTGCCCGTTCCCAACGGAGTGGTGATAAAGGAAAACTTCGTGGGCGCTCACATTGCGAATTACGATTCGATGCTGGTTTTATCCCACTTCAAGGGACACCCCCAAGGGGGCTACGGCGGAGCCTTAAAACAGCTTTCCATCGGTTGCGCTTCCTCGGCGGGAAAATGTTGGATACATTCCGCGGGGGTGACAAAGGATCAGGAAAAGGTCTGGCAGAATATGCCCAAGGAACATGACCGCTTCCTCGAAGCCATGGCGGACGCGGCGGGAAGCGTCGTCGAACTGTTCAAAAATAAAATAGCCTATGTCAGCATTATGTGCAACCTTTCCGTGGATTGCGACTGTTGCGCCGTGGCGGAGGATCCCTGCATGAAGGACATCGGGGTGCTTTCTTCCCTCGATCCGGTGGCCTTGGACAGGGCCTGCATGGATTTGATTTATGCAAGCGACGATGAGGGCAAGGAGCATTTCCTCGAGAGAGTCCGCAGCAGAAACGGTGAACATACCATTGATGTGGCGGCAAAAGAGGGCTACGGAACAAAGGAATACGAGCTGATCGAGCTTTAACGAGAATAAATTAATAATCAGAGGTTTAACCCATTGAAAAACAGAAAATGCCGCATTTTATGCCTTCTTCTCATAATGTTACTTTTGACTTCCTGCGCAAAAGAGGAGGTGACGCCGCCGATCACGACCGTGACGCTCACCGCCGATAAAACGGACATTTTGCTCGAGGACACCACAGATACCCTAGTCACCTATACGGTGAAAACCCCCGCCGACTGCATTTATATTTCGATAGGCCGCCTTGTCTTACGGGGTGATTTTTACTCCGATTGGTATTACAACGGATTAGACTATGTCAATGCCAAAATGGAGGAAGACCCCGATTATTACACCATAGCAATGGACGAGGTGGGCTTTGACAAAAATTCCTCCGAGGTCGTCGTCACCGAGATAGCAGGGGGGCTTGAATGGGTCCTTTCCTTGGATTTCGGCCATATCGGTCTTTATACGGTGAAGCTTAGGGCGGTAATGGTGGACGGGAGAGAGCAGAGCGCCGCGGTTGATGTGAATATCCATTACAACGAGTTGGATATTTTCACCTTAGGCACCTGTGCGGCTTGGGAAGCCTACATACTCCGCAACACCACCGAACCCTTCGTATTCGTAACGGATTTGGCAAATTGCGGTTACGACTATATGGGAATGGATCTGAATATGTGGGGTCATCTCTCGATACTTTCGGGGGAATGTTCGATATTCTGCCTGCCCTGGTTGGAAAGCGAAAAAGCCGCCTACAAAGAACGCACGGGAATAACCATGCCAAACCCCTGGGAAGCGTGGCTCAAATACAATTCCCCCGTTTACGGAGAGACGGCGCTGATTCGCCCCTATAACAACAACCTTTCCATGGTTTGTCTCGGCAGTACGGTCTCTCCCCTGCCCGGCTATACGCTTCCCACTAATCGTTATATGGTCATTTATTCGATCGAAGCGGAGGGAACTCCCGCAGTGAACTACGAAAAGCCCGCCGCCGAATTTATCTTTGATTCCTGCCGTGCGGCGGTCTGTTACAGGGGAGGCGTGCGCCCGAACGAAACACTTTTCCCGAAGGCCGCCTTCCTTTACGACAGGGGCTTAGAGGTGCTTTCCTCCATTTTGACCGAGGGCATGGGGGATTACGAAAAGGTGAAGGCTATCCACGATTGGATGCTGACCGACGGAAAGACCCATTCCCAAAGCGGCGAGTTTAAATCCCTCTCCAAAGCCGAACAGGAAAGCGCCCTTAAATGCAGTTACGGCTTCATGAAGGGCTACGGCGGGGATTGCATGGGTTGGTCGGATACCTTCCGTATGCTCTGCGGCATGGCGGGGGTGAGATGCTCTGCGGTTTCCTGCTATTCGGGCAAGGGGGGCGCAGTTGATAAGATAGATATTTATGATCACAGCTTCAATGTGGCGGTGCTGGACGGGGAAGTTTATTATTTCGATGTCTATTGGGACGGCGCGGGAGCGGGTTACAATAATCCGCCCTACACCTATTTCGCCATGACGAGCGCCGAGGCGGGTAAAAACCACAAATGGCTTTCCCCCGAAGCTTGGGGCCCCCCCGAAGCCACCTCCACCCGCTATGCCACCGATGCGACCACGGGGCAGTTGGTGAATAAGCAGTGATTTAAGCGGAACTTTTGCGAAGATATATATTTTAGGCGTTGGTGGGTAATCAACGCCTTTTTGATTGCGAAAATTTCAGCGATATTGTCTGCGCTTGAAATTGACTGCCGAAAGCTCGTTTATAATAAAAGGAAAAAGAAGATAAAGGCAAAGCTTCCTTTACATGGTTATCTTTTGTGCGTTATAGCCTTAATAAAATGATTGGGTTAAAAAACAAGCGTATATAAGGCTACTGCCGTCAGGATAACTATGCGCCGAAGAATAATTGCGCGGTGTTGCCTCATCGCCCCGTTATTCCTCGGATAAAAAACAAACTGCCGAATTCAATCCTCCCGGCAGTCCGTAATATATCCATATAATACAGTCATAAAAGCACTTATCCATCTAAGCAATATAGCGTTTAGCTTTTCCGCTTGAATATAAAGGCACGAAAAGCATTGATCGGTCAGCCCTTGATTAAGCCCGTCAAATCTTTTCTTCCCTCCTCAAAACCAACCTCACCACCTCCACCTTTCCGTCCATCTCCCGCCCCTCTATCTTCATACCGCATTTCACCGTATAAAAATAAATATTCCTCTCCTTATCCGCCGGGGTGATGAGGTAAATCTCCTTCCAATCCGAATGACGCAGTTTAAAATCCGCAAAGGCCGCAGTGCCTATCCCCATGTTTTGAAATTCGGGGATAACGCAAAGACAGCCTATGTAATAGACCCCTTCCCCCCTTATTTCCGAGGAAATAACTCCGACGGCCTGCCTTTTGAATAGGTCGCTTTCGTAGAGGATAATGTCCTTCGGGTAATTTTTTATGGAGCGCTCCATCTCTTCAACGCTTCGCCCGTAGGCGGGGCACTCCCCGTAGCGTATGAAATCCTCGAGGAAGGCGGCATTGTAAAGCTCAACCAAAAGTTCGGCGTCCTCCGCCTGTGCTTTTCGGTATTCTATTTTCATTTTCTCTCCGTCGGAGTGTGCCTTGCCCTGATCGCTTGGTGTATAACGCTTAAATTATTTATTTACCGTATCATCATTACGGTTCCTTGTAAGCGGGGGAATCAAAACGCACTCTTTATCGCATCAAATCAAACGACCCCGTAAATGCTTTCCGGGGAATATAAACCTTTTGCCAAGCTATGAAAGCCAAACCCCATTACCCCGTCAGATACGGATTAAATTGCAAACCCAAGCCGTTCCTCGGCGGGAAGCTGTATTTGTTCCGGTATTCACAGTATGTACTAACCGCCTTTGCCCTTTCCCGTTTGAGTATTGCGGCGTACCCGCCTTTGTCGGCTAAACTTCATCGGTTAAGTCAACCTCTCGCAATTCGCCTTAAGCATTGCAGGGTAGGGAATACCCCGACAGGTTTTTCCCCATAGACATATATTCAATTCCGTTTAAGGTCTACCGCACAAGAAACCCATAAAGCTCAAGCGCAAAATGGCAAGAGCGTTCCCTTTTTCCGTTTTAGCAAATGGGGCGGCTGTATCTTAAACGGTTTACCGTTGTGCGTTATAGCCCGAATATGTAAATCGCTTCAATCCGAAAACAATTCCTTTCATATCTCCCGCAAATTACCTAAAGCATTGCAAGGCAGGGAATACCCCGACAGGCTTTTCCCTCATAGATATATAATCACTTCCGTTTAAGGTCTACCGCACAAGAAACCCATAAAAGCTCAAGCGCAAAATGGCAAGAACGCTCCTTTTTATCGTTTGGGCAAATGGGGCGGCTGTATATCAAACGGTTTACCGTTGTGCGTTATAGCCCGAATATATAAATCGCTTTCAAGGTGCGAATACGGCTCAATGCGCCGAATTTTCCCCTGCCCTTTGTTTTTTTATCACGGCAATGCCCCCCTTTTTCAGGGGGAAGTATGCCCTATTATACTTACGCATTCAACTAAAGGGGGCTCAAGCCTCCAGCATCGCAATCGCCTTTTCGATCCTCTCAATGGAGGTTTCTTTTCCCATGACCTCCATTAACTCCGTGGCTCCCCCGGGGGTGACGGAAAGTCCGCTTACTGCGACCCTCACCGCCCACATCATCGCCCCCGCCTTAACTCCCGTCTTTTCGGAAAGTTCCTTCAGGCAGGCGAAAAGCCCGTCGTTGCTCCAATCCTCCAAGCCCTTCAGCGCATCAAGGGCATTGATGAGCATGGAAAGGCAGTTTTCGGGGGTGGTCTTGTTCTTCTTGTTGATATAAAGGGTCTTGTCGTAATCGGGAAGATTAAAGAAGAAATCGCTCGCCCCTTCTATGTCCTCAAGCTTGCCGATCCTCGGCTGAATGAGCCGCAGTATCTTTTCCATGCCCGCAAAATCCCTTCTTTGCTCGGGGATAAAGGGGGCTGCCAACTCGGCGAATTCCTCGAAGGGGGTTTTACGCAGATATATCTCGTTGAACCATATCAATTTGTCGTAATCGAAAACCGAGGGGGATTTGTTTATGCCCTCTATCGAAAAAATCTCGGTCAGCTCCTCGAGGGTGAAAACCTCCTCGTTGGTTTCCTTGGGCGACCAGCCCAAAAAAGCGATGTAATTCACAATCGCCTCGGGTAAATAGCCCTGCGCCGTCAAATCCGCAAAGCTCACCGCACCGTGGCGCTTGGAAAGCTTGGAGATACTGCCGTTGGCATTCTTGCCCATGAGCAGGGGCAAATGCACGTATTTCGGGCGGGGCCAGCCGTAAAAGTCGTATAAAAGCACATATTTCGGGGTGGAGGAAAGGTATTCGCTTCCCCTTACCACATGGGTCACTCCCATAAGATAGTCGTCCACCACATGGGCGAAGTTGTAGGTGGGAAAGCCGTCCGCCTTCAAGAGTATCTGATCCGTCAGCTCGCTGTTATCCACGCTTATTTCCCCGAAAACCATGTCCGTATAGGAAGTTGTGCCCTCTTGGGGCATCTTCTGCCTTATCACATAGGGGGTGTTTTCCGATAGCTTTCGGGCGACTTCTTCCTCGGTGAGATTGCGGCAATGCCCGTCGTAACCGCCGTTGGCGTCCTCCTCGTGGAGGGCCTCCAGGCGGGTCTTGTCGCAGAAGCAATAATAGGCATGGCCTATTTTAACCAACTTTTCGGCGTATTCCTTATATATGGGCAGTCTTTCGCTTTGAATATAGGGGCCGTTTTCGCCGCCCCGGTTGGGGCCTTCGTCAACGGTGAGATGCGCCGCCTTTAGGGTATCTATTATAACCTCCATTGAGCCGGGGATAAGCCGCTGTCTGTCGGTGTCCTCTATTCTCAATATAAACTTTCCCCCCTCGGCTTTGGCGATGAGCCAAGCGTAAAGGGCGGTTCTCAGATTGCCTATGTGCATGAAGCCCGTGGGGGAGGGAGCAAAACGGGTCACTGTCCTGTTGTCCATAATTACCTTCCTTATTGATTGTTACTTAGCTTAATATAACACGATTTTTTACTTTGTTCAATACAAAAGGCATTTCCCGACCGACCCGGGATATACCTTATTATTGCCGTCCTCTCCGAAAAAACGGTCATTTATCTTACAGGGCCTTTATTCGAGTATTTTGTTATTGAATACTCCCTTTGCTTTGTTCAATACAAAAGGCATTTCCCGGCTGACCCCGGGGTATACTTTATAATTGCCGTCCTCTCCGAAAAAAGGTCATGTATTTATATAGCCCTTATTCGGGTATCATGATGTTGAATACCCCGCCGTCCTCTTTTACGCAATAAATCTTATCATTATAACGCAGTATCCCTT
>JAAYHF010000097.1 GCA_012727485.1 Eubacteriaceae bacterium | reverse complement strand
GTGTATGCGGGGTTTATCTATTTTGCGATGGTGGTGGATGTGATTGTTAGAGTGAACAGGCTCTAAATAGATTTTTATAATTAATATATACGGCGCAGGATAAGCCCCTGTGCCGTATTGCTTTTGTTGCCGCTTTAGTCGAAGGAATAATCATAATTAAAACGACCCTTTGGCGAATTGCCGGATCCGACCCGGTCTTCGGTAATCCTTCTTATTGCCACATTTTGTGCGGATTTTTAAAGTCCTTTGAAACCCCGCCGCAGTGCAGACATTTGTTTGAGTGAAGCCGTTGCGATAGGGTGCGCTTTATCCCTATTATGCCTATCAAAGCTTCTTTTAACCGGATAAGGAATAACCGCCTATTTAGGTCGGGGTTTCTCCTTTCTCGTAGGGGTTGGGTTTCCCGCAATCATTAATATAATGGTTTTTTGATTTCCTGACCGTTTAATATCAGTGGGGGAGGGTTGTAAAAAATCCTTCGCTGATGGTTTTCGCGCTGTACGGTATGTTATGCTCAAGGGAGGAATAGTCACTAAAGCTTAATAGGAGCTGTCGGTCACGCCGCCGGGAAGGCTGTTTTAGTCGGGGAGGGCAATAAAAGACTTTATTACCGATGTTTTAATACAGCAAGGGCGACGCTCGTTAATGATTCAAGTCCACAAAAAAAATTACAATATACAGAGGATATAAAAAAGCTTAAGCCCCCTTTGATCCGAGACTGTCCGAGGCTTAAGCGTCTTTGAACTTCAAAAATCACATACTCCCTATTATCATGCGTTTAAGGTCAAACCACCTAACATTTACCCGCCGACGAAATTTAACCGTTACTGTCGCTTCCCGCCTTCTTCTTTTTAAAGTTTAAGTTTTTTGCGCTTTTCTCTTTTTTGGGGGGCTTGGCTCGCCCGGCTGTTTTCGACGGCATTTTATCCGGGAATATCAATTTCCAATCCGCATAATTCTGCCCTCTTATGTATTTGCCCCGCCGCAGATATTTCTGCTCATCCCGCATGGAAGCCGCCAAATCCCTTCCGGAATTGCGTAACCCGTTTCTGCGGAGTTCCTTATAGACCACAAGCAGGAATACGGAGGTTAGAACCGCGGATAAGCTTTCCGAGGTTATGAAGGAATACCATACCCCGTCAAGCCCGAGTATGCTCGATAAGGCCATTATCGAAACCACGGGGAACACCAAGGTTTTGGCGAAGGCCATCAGCGAAGCGAAGGAGGGGCGATCCAAGGAAGAGAGGATCATATTGCCCAGGGTGGGCAGCCACATGATTATATAGGATAAACAGCATAGTTTTATGGTGTGTACCGACATATCGAGCAGGGCGATGTCCCCGTCTTTACAGAAAATCGGCGCAAGGACGCCCGCATTGAATCGGACGAAAAGGAAAATGCCCAATGAGGCCATCGCCCCATAAAGCAAAAGGCGTATTGAAAGCCCCTTGACCCGCTCGGAGTTATCGGCGCCGTAGTTGTAGCCTATGGCGGGGGTAAGGCCGTTTGCCATGCCGAGGATCACATTTCTCGCCACCCCGTCTATGTAGTCGTAAACGGCAAAGGCCGCCACGGCAAGGGTGCCGGAGACCTTGAGCAGAATGAAGTTGGTGAGAATAACCACGGCGGAAACCGAAATATTCGAGAAAAAGACATTCAGCCCGTTGGCGAAGATGCGAAGCACCATTTTAAACTCCACCTTGGGCTTGGTGAATTTAAGGGCGAGCTTGCCCGAAAGCAGGGGGATTATACAGGCGAAGGCGCCCAACGCATAACAACCGTTGTATATGGCGGAGGAAACCATAAGCCCCATTTTATAATGGCCGATGAGAATTGTCATCAATATGCAGTTCAATACGGAAACGCCGATATTCACATACATACTGAATTTGATCTTGCCGCATATCCGCAGAAAGTCGTCCACCGCGAAGAAAAGCATGGAAAGGGGGGAGAGAATGGCAAAAATGCTGGCATATTGTTTCGCCAAAAGCGCCACCTCCCTTTGAGCGCCCATGGAAAGCACGATTTTATCCATGAAAAGCAGGAAGAAGGAGCTGACCAAAAGGGCGATTACCTCAATCAAAAGACAGGCGAAGGAGAAAATCTCCATGGCCTTTTTTTCTTCCTTCATACCGAGGTGAATGGAGATCTGAACGCTTGCCCCCGCCGCCACCATGTCGGAAAGGGCGTTTGAAATGAGAATGTAGGGCATCACCAGGCTTGAGGCGGCAAGGGCATTGGCTCCGAGTACACTGCCCACAAAGATGCCTTCGAAGACAATGCATAGGCTTCCCGCCACATGGCTCAAGATGCTGGGAATGGCTAAGGTTCTGAATAGCTTATTTAAAGGTTGGGATTCGTATCGGTCTATGGTATCCATATGTTGATAACCATTAAACAGGATTTTTCCCCTTATGTCAAGTCTTGAAATGAAATTGCGGGTAAAATTGATGTTAAATCTTAATATACCCTTCCTTTCCCTCGGATTCGCAGGGGGGCGGGGGATAGGTAAACTGCCGAGGGTGTGTTATAATGTCGGAAAGTAGAATTCGAAAAAACAGGAGAAGATATGAGCAACATTAAAAAATTGACCTTGCTTCATTCCAACGATATGCACGGGGATTTTCTTGCGGAAGAAATAGATGAAAAGTTGGTGGGAGGGGTCTCCATGCTTTCGGGATATATCAACAAGGTGAAAAGCGAGGAGAAGAATGTGCTTTACGCCATTGCAGGAGATATGTTCAGGGGTTCGATCATCGACAGCGAATTCAAGTGAATTTCCACCATCGAAATAATGAACATTCTTTCCCCCGATGTGGTCACTTTGGGCAATCATGAAACGGATTACGGCATAGCCCATCTGCTTTTCATCGAAAAATGCGCCAAATTCCCGATAATAAACGCCAATTTATTCATCAAAACCAACCATGTGCGCCTTTTTAAACCCTATGAGATAATCAATATAGACGGGCTGAATATAATGTTCATCGGCATACTCACCGAGGAGGTCTTGGCGCAAACCAAAAACGAGGAACTCATCGGCTCCTTCATAGATGTGCGGGAGGCGGCCAGAGAGGTGGGCGTGATCTGCGACAACTACCGCACCACCAAGGTGGATATGACGGTGCTTTTGACCCACATCGGCTTCGATAAGGATAAGGAGCTTGCCGCCTATATCGACCGCCACTGGGGGGTGGATTTGATAATCGGCGGACATACCCATACATATTTGGACGAACCCTGCGTTGTCAACGGCATTCCCATCGTTCAGGCGGGCATGGGTACGGATCAAATAGGCCGCTTCGACATAGAATTCGATACTGATAAGCACGATATAACCTCCTTCAAATGGCAGACCATTCCGATTGACGCAGGTCATTGCCCCAATGATCAGGTGTTGGAGGATGTGCTTTTGCATTACAAGGATCAGACGGACAGAAAATACGGAAGGATAATAGCCAACTTCGACAGACAGCTCACCCACCCCGCCCGCAATCGGGAAACCGAACTCGGAAATCTCTTTGCGGACCTTTTGCAGGTGGATTCCAGCTTCGATGTTATGCTCTATGCCTCCGGGAGCGTTCGCCTCGAAAGAATGGGGCCCATAGTCTCCTACCGGGATTTAATGGAATGTTGCCCCTTCGACGACCCCATTTATATGCTGGAGGTCACCGGGGAACAGTTCAGGAGAATGATGACCTTCATGCTCCGCGATGAAGCCTTGGAGGGGGATCACACCGAATTTTATCAACTTTCCAAGGGCATGAGGGTTCTTTACGAAAAAGCGACCCATACCATTAAGGAATTCAAGCTGAACGGCAGTGATATTCGGGACGATCAGATAATAAAAATAGCCCTTCAGGGCTACCATTATAAGAGCTTCACGGATTTCTTCGGTGTGGCGGTGGAAGAGGTACTCGCAAACAAAAAGCCCCGCATTGTGGCAACTTCCTGCTTCAGCATATTTGAGGAACTTTTCACCTCCTCCGGCAAGCTCAGCGCTGAGGTGGAGGGGAGGATTGAAGTAATATAGTAACTGCTTCGGCGTCCTTTTTATCTTTCGGAGTTTCGGAGCAAATGGGGCGGTCGCCTTAATACTGTTGTAAATCCTCAGCTCACAAAACAAGAACGGCGCAACTCTCGCCGCGCCGTTCTTGTTTAAAAATTCTCTGCAAATTATCCCTCTGTATGCTATTCCACCGATATGAGTTTTTTCTGGGGTTCCTGATACCCGGGAATATCCAGGGTCAAAACGCCGTTGTCATACTTGGCTTTGATTTCTTCCTCATTGATGCCGCTGCCGATGTAGAACTTTCTCTGGCACTTGCCGTAGAATCTTTCCTTGTAGACAAAATCCTTTTCGTTCTTTTGGCTTTCCGCCTTCTTGGTGCCGGTGATGGTCAGATAACCGTCCTTCACATCAATGGCGATGTCCTTTTTGTCATATCCGGGCAAATCCATGGTGAGCTGATAACCCTGCTCCGTCTTTACGATATCCGTACTCATCTTTTCCGAGGAGCCCCTGCTGAGCCCGAAGCTGTCCATCCAATCATCCCAATCAAAATACCTTCTCATCATCTTTATATACCTCCGTGTGTTTTATCTTTTCTTTATCTTACGATTGCATTATAGCATAATTATCAGCACTGTCAAGTGGTGAGTGCTAATTTACGCCCCTTTAATTGTTTTCTAACCATTCGGGACGCCTTCGGTTTGTAGTTTATGTTAAAAAGGGGAGTTTATGCGGATAAAAAAAGGTAAAATAGGCAAATAACATTTAAATGAACGCACACGAAAAAAACTTCGGGAAAACTCTCCCAGCATCAAGGCGGCAGATTATATCCCAACGGATCCAAGGCACGCAGTAAAAAGAAAAATACGGCAGTTTTCTTTCTGACCGCCTTTTTTTCCATTATGTCCGCAATGAGCCTTTCTTGAAGGGCGTCAAATTCCACCTCTATGATCGGGTTGGCAAGTGTTTTTACGTATTTGTAACCAAGCCCCCATGTCTGCAAAGCGAAACTGTTGTGGGAGGATTTGAGAGCTAACCGATGCGTTTCCAAGTTGACGGAATCCTTCACCGCCTCCGAAGCCGTCAGCCCCTTTTGCTCCATTATCCGTACCACCAGGTCTTGGACATTGCGGTTTTGCCTTATGCTCATTTTGTATTTGGACATTGAGTTTCCTTTCGGGGGTATTTTGGGTTGTGGGTTTTATAGGTTTTTTTATATTATAGCATGGGGGGTGGAATTTACTATGTTGAAATCAGATAGACTAATGTTTTTTTGGTTTTTCCATGGCGGAATATCAGAGGAAAATATTGCAAAATGCGTCTACCTCGCCGTTTCGATTTGATTTCTCAAGCTTTCATTAGTCATAATCTTAAAAACATGGCTGTTTTGATTAGCTGTTTTATTCTTCTATATATATATCTACAAAACTATCGTACTGCCACTCCGGCCCGTCGTTTAGCAAATCGAGAATAATATTTTGCAATTCCTCTTTTTTGAGCCCTTTTACAAATTTGATTATTTTATTCTCCAACTCTTCTTGTCTTTTTTCTTCTTCAATTTTGCGTAATTTTACTTCATCGTAGAATTTCTCTGCTTCTTTGGGGTAAGCGGTGAAATATAACGCGATTATATGCTTGCAGATTATCCTTTTCCCGTCTGCATGGGGGCAGTTGCATTTTGATTTTCTCGGGTGGAGGGTATCTATAAATACTTCGTAATGTGTGTTTCCGCTTCCTTTTATTGTTCCTGTCATTTCAGTATCGCTTAACTTACATAAGGACAATACTTTTTTCGATTGGTAATATTCATATCCTCTCTGTACCGATTCTCTGCTTGCGAGTGTTACTAAACTCATTTTTACCACCTTTTTCTTTAGCTAAAACGGATTAGATAATTTACCGCTTGCCGAGTTCTTACTTCCTGTCCTTTTCAAGAGCAGTTAACCAAATGTGTAGGTTTAATTAAAACAGAAGATGGCACACGATATTGTGTTCTTTAATTGGATATCAGTTTTCCTCATCTGAATTGCTGTTTTCGATTCTATCACGCAGATCACTTAAAACAACGCCTTCATATGTGAAAAATCTCCAGCCGTTTGCGTGTAGATTTTCAGCCCAACCATATTGCTCAATAAGGATTTTGCAAGCAAGTGCCGTTATTGAGGATATTTCGTTATTATATTTGACCTTATTGATGTCATTTACTACTTCGGCTTCGATACTGTCATCGTATAGAAAGACTATTTTTTCACCGGAAGGAATATTAAGTAACTTAAAGGAATTGTTTGAACGCTTTGTTTTGCTTTCGGCGATTTCCTGCTCTTGCACTTGACTGACTGTTGGCGCATATAGCTTCAGATTATTTATATCGTTTCGAAGCATGGCAATGTCCTTGAAAACGCCGTATGCCGCTTCGGGAGAAATCTTGAAGAATTCACGCTCACGAATTCGACCGTTATCCAATTGCTCCCTTGCATGGAGCGAATCGTCTATTCTGTCTATAATGCTATGAATCCGCTTTTCAACCTCAAGCGGATTTTCAACTTCGTAAATCGCATAGCATCTGTAAGAAAGGGGTATATTCGGAGGCGAATTCAGTTCATGTAACCTTTTCTCGATGTCGTTGCGTTCGGTCATACCAATTTTTACCCATCCGTCAAGGCATGGGTTTGTCAGTATGTAGACTGTTCCTTTTGACATGGCTTTACTCCTCTTTTTTCTAACTTATAAATAGGGCTGGGATAATTTATATACCTGCAAGCCGTCTGAAACACACAGAAGTGCGTTTTTGCGACTGCTATCATTTTGCCATCAGACCATGGGGGGTTATCAAAACTTCATCGTTTAAGCCGCTTTTTAGCCCTTACGATTTATCCCACTCGCTCCTGCCAAAACAATTCTAAACAGTTTTGTTTTGGGATCCGGCTCAGATTATATATGTTATTTCCATTATCCGGATAGTACAGGCTATCTGATTTTTTGTTGCCATAGTGTTGCCGCGAATAGAATGCAGTTCGTGGCAGTGCCGAAATCTATCGACCGTAAGTATGATGTCATCGTGTTCCTTTCACTTCGGATGCACAGGGCAGCCCAAAAAAGGCCAGGGTTTCTTTGATCACAACTTCCATTTGCCCCGGGTCAATGAATCGATGATCCGCGCCCTCTACCGGAATAAACGACGTGGAATTCTTTTTCACAAAACTGAAAACCGCATCAATAGGAACTATCTCGTCGCTTGTGCCGTGGATAACCAAAATAGCGTCCGCAAACATGGAGTAGTCAATCTGTGTCGCGTCAAAGGCGCGCAGTTCGTCGCAAAATCGGTTGCTGATCTGTACCTTTCGCGCAAACCCGGCAAGAACATCCTGCCCCTTCTGCAGCACAGCAAGATCATCCGGCGAAATGATGTTTTTTGTGAGTACATCATACATATTCACGGCCGGGCTTCTCAGGACGATCTTTCGAAAGGGATTGCCATTTTCATGGATGTACCGGAGCGTCAAGTATGCCCCGAAGCTGGTCGCATATAGATATAGCGCCCTGCCGGGATACTTCTCCAAGAGGTATTTCACCATCAGTCCCATGTATGTGCAGCAGACGTCGGACTTGAGTTCCCTTTGCGCGTCCTTGCCGTGGCACGGCCAATCAAAGGTAACGACGACCGTACCGGGGCATTTTGAGAGGATGCGCTCCGCCAACAGCGTCGAGGCTCGGCTTTCCTTCGTCCCCGCAAACCCATGGCAGCACAGCACGACATGGTCCACACTGTCTTCGTCTCCAAAAAACAGTCTGCATTTTACTTGGTAGCAGCCGTCTTCGATGCAGAATTCCTTTTTCACTGTATTACCCCCAAAAACTATGATGCGGTATGTGTGGATTTTGGTGATAGCCAAAACCGTACGAAATTATTCCCACTCTTTTTCTGGAGCTTTACTTAACACATTTTGTTTAGCAATTATTGCTCCTAATGCTTTGATTATCTAATGTCTCCGTATTATCCTGAGTTAAAAAGCTCCTGTTATCATTTCGTTATCAGGGGTGATAACTCCGATAGTTGCACCGTGGATAAT
>JAAYHF010000096.1 GCA_012727485.1 Eubacteriaceae bacterium | reverse complement strand
TACATCGGGCAATAGCCCGGCAAGGTCGTGCAAACCGCATACATATAGTTTGCAGATCAATGAAAGGAGAAATATATGAAGAAAAGAACTTTAGGCCGCCTCGGAGCAGTGTCAATCATACTCTGCTTGGTGACCTGCTGCCTTTTGGGTGGAACGCTGGCGAAGTATACCACAACCGTTAGCGGCACAGGAACGGCTACAGTGGCAAAGTGGGCAATAAAAGCAGGAAGTACAGACGGAGGCACAACAATCACCGCATTCACTCTTGGGCAAGCAACCAGCGGAGTGGCTGACGGCAAGATAGCCCCGGGAACAAGCGGAACACTTCCCGTTTATATTGACTTGACGGGAACGGAAGTTGCAACGGAAGTTAAAGTTGAGATAAAAGTTGACGATGTTGGCAAGTTACCGACTAATTTCGTTATAAAAGGATTTGACGATAGTGCGTTAACCCTCACAAACGATACATTTGTAACAGCTTATACTATTCAGAAAAGTGCCGCTGAAGCCGCAACTTTCAAAACAGATGATACTATTGCATGGGAATGGCCTTTCTACACTGATGCTACAAATGATGGTGAAGATACAACCGATGGTACAGAAACAATTACCGCCGCAACCTTCACAATCCGCGTAACGGCAACTCAGCTTGACGAAGATCCTACAACACCCTAACCTAAACCTTGACCCTAACATTACCCCCCCGCCTTCTGTGCAAGGCGGGAAAACATGAATATAATTCTTCTCAAACCGAAGAATTATGTTCATGTGACAAGATAATTCTTCACAAACCAAAGTATTTAGTTAATGCGAAAAACCAAAAGAAAGGAGGAAAGCCTTGATGCAAGCGAGGGAAAATATATCGACGGAAAACGAAAGACAAAAGCGCAGGCGGCTTATCCTCCTTATAATTCTGCTCTTCCTTTTTGTCGCCGTGACTTCCTGCATTGTGGGTTATATTTTGGGTCAAAGAACCGGCGGCGGGGGAAAGCTGATAGATACCATCGTTTTAACCCCCCAAGGGCAAACGCCCGCCGAACTGCCGCTTTCTCTTTGCGGGCGGCTGGTCGATAATAGCCAAAAGCCCCTTATCGGCTGTGAAATCCTGCTCGAAAGCTCCCCCCGTTACACCACAACCGATTCAAAGGGCCGTTTCTTCTTTTATGATGTGGAAAAAGGGGAACATTCCCTGAGCATAACCGATGAAGCGGGCAGGGCATTGGCTTCTCTTACGATCAAATTAGATGAGAATGTCAAGGCAAGCAGGGTTCAGGGAAGCCTTAATGAGGGATATGTGCTTACCGTTTCCCCCGAGGTGCTTTTGGTGGAAATAGAACTTGAATTGGACGAAAAGGGCAAACTGCTCTATTTGAGCGACGAGGTGACCACGGTTTTGACCGAAGGCAGGGTCGTCACGAGCTACGGCGAGGGTCAGTCCGATGAAGGAGGGCTTATCTTCACTCCCCAAGGCATTTCCGTGCTTTCGGGAGGGGTGATAAACATACCCTTTGACGGAGTAATCCTCGGCGACGGAACATACATAGCCCCCGACGGCACTCTCATCACCCCCGAGGGCGCTTCGGTGGATCTTCAAGGCAATCTCACCACCCCCGAGGGGATAACCTTAAGCCCCACGGGCGAAATTACCCTTTCCGACGGGGTGAGCCTTAACATCAACGAAGAAAACCTTCCCGCCGAGCTGAAAAGGGACGAACAGGGGAATATCCTTCTTCCCGACGGCACAAAACTGACGGGGGAGGGAATAGTCACTCCCGGGGGAATAATAATCACCGAGGGGGAAATAACCTTCCCCGATGAGGCTAAGATAAATTCCTCCCGAACGGCTCTTTCCCTATCGGACGGCACAAACCTCGATTTGATAGAAAAAAAGGCAGTCCTTCCCGACGGAAGCACGGCGGGCGACAATACCCTAACCCTATCGGACGGCACTTTAATAGACAACGAAAACAACACCGTCACCACCCCCGGCGGGGCTGTGATAAAAGAAAACGGCGATATTTTGCTCCCCGACGGCACTTTAATAGATACATCCGCACCGAAGGATTATCCGGGAGGCGGGGCAGTCAACCCCGACGGCTCGGTCAGTTTGCCCGACGGTACTCTCATCTCGCCGACAGGTCAGATTACCACCCCGGGCAATGTCAATATCGACAAACCCGTAACCGGCGCAGGATATATCGCTGGGGAAAGTCAGGGAGAGCCTTTGATTTCAAGCGGTCAACCCTCCGATCCCGAGGACGATATACCGCCTGCCCAAACTCCTTCCTCGGGCGACAGCGAAATGGAAGGCATGATCGATGTGAGGGAGGGGGGGGTGAGCTGGAAACAGCTGGCTCGAATCGGTCTTTTCGACGGCTCGGATAAGTTGGCCCCGGGCAGTTTCGGCACATACAGCTTTAATGTGGTGAACCCGCAAAGCTTCGCCGTGCGCTTTATGCTTTCCATATCGGAGGAAAGGGGAAGCGGGGCGGATCATGTTCTTATCCCCTTCTTATACAGGCTTAAGGTAAACGGCAGTTATGTTTCGGGAAACGGTTGGCTCACCGCCGAGGACATCGGCAGTGTATACAGCAACATTTCCGCCAACGGTCAAGCGAATTGCCTGCTTGAATGGAAATGGCCTTATGAAGGCGACGATAAAACAGATACCCTCCTGGGCGAAAGCGGCGCTATGCACATAATTAATCTGACCGTTCAAGCGGAATCCATAATATGAAATATTTGAAAAAGGCGCTTGTTTGGCCCTTGTATCTCATTGTTATCTCGCTGATTGTCCTGAGCGTCATGGGGATATATCAGAGGGTCGTAAAAAGGGAGCAACTTCCCGTGATCTTCGGTTTTTCCCGGGCCATGGTTATCTCCGGGAGCATGGAACCGATTTTTTCCGCGGGGGATATGCTCATCTTCCGTGAATGTGAGAATTACTCCATAGGGGATATAGTGATATTCAAATTGAACGGTTCACTTATCACCCACCGCATAATAGGAAGCGAGAATGGGCTTTTCATCACCAAGGGAGACGCCAACAACATACCCGACAGCGAAAAGCTCCCCCCGGAGAATATCTGCGGCAAGCTGACTGCGGTGCTTCCCGTGACGGGCTTTATAGTAAGGAATTTAAGAACCCCCATAGGCATAATGCTGATGGTGATTGCGGGCATTTTACTGGTGGAATGGCCTTATATAACAAAAAAGAAGAAAGGCGGGAGCGCAGTTGAGAAAGCATAAGAAAAACGGCAGACCCTTGGGCCTATGGCTCGTCTATGCCCTTGCCCTCACCGCCCTTGTCAGCACCACCACCCTTTCCCGCTATTTGGCCCAAGTAACCGGGAGCGGAACCGCCACCATCGCCGCAGTGGGTATGGAAACGCCTTCGCTTACCTTCGGCGTCGGTGACTTAGCCCCCGGAGGAAGCGCAACATACAGCTTTAATGTTACAAACTTCGAAGGAACAAAAACAAGCGAAGTGACCCTCGAATACACCGTAACCGTGGAGACCACCGGGAACTTGCCTTTGACTTTCTCGCTTCAATGCACAGGTACGGGAAATAAAGGAACGGGAATCGGAGCAGATCCCCCTGTCACATTAACCCCGGGAACAGCTTCTTCATCAATCGGCACTCTCCCGGCGGGAATAAATACCACCCATTCCTACACGCTCACCGCAACTTGGCCGAGCGCCTCCGATGCCCCCAAGTATGCCGACGAAGCGGACGCCATAAGAGTGAAAGTGAATGCTATTCAAGCAGAGCCGAACAACCCATAATCAAGAAAGGAGCATCTTATGCCGAAGGAATTAAACACCAAATCGAATAAAAAAGCGCTTCGGCTTTGGATAGCCCTCCTTTTGCCCCTGCTTTTCGCAAGCCTTTCTTTGGGGGCTGTGGCGGCGGCCAAATATACCATCGAAAAGGGTTCCGATTGGCTTCAGGCAAAGGCGAAGAATTTCTATTTCACTTCCGATATACTAAGCTCCTCGGAAAATGTCCCCCGCTATCAAATCTCGGATTTTGTGCCGGGAGATGGGGAGGGACACAGCTCAATAACCTTTGAACTTCGCAATTACGAGGACGATTTGAGGGTTTCGCAGATTGATGTGGGTTATACAATCACAACGGATAATGCCGCAGTAAATACGGCGAACAATAATGCAGGAGGCACTATAACCGTTGCGGGGGAGAAGGCAACAGTAAACCTTATCGTACCGGCAGGGTGTTTCGATTCCGACGGCAAGGCCCTTATCCGCGTAACCGCCCAATCAAGCCCCTATAAAAAACTGCTTATAGCCGAATTCGAACTCTTTAAAAAGATAGACGGCATAACGGCCGCAGTATACGATGCGCCCGACAACAACACCCTGAATCTGACCTTAACCACTCAGGATATGGGAGGAACAGTCACCATAACCACCCCCGCCGCAGTCCTCCCGGACAGAACGGACAGCCGCCTGACGGGTATTTCCTACGACGCTCAAACAGGCTACACCTGCACCTTCACCGCCGCGGCCAACGCCCAATATTCCTTCGTGTTCTTTAAAACAAGCCCCTCGACAGTTTATAACCAAACGAATTTTACAATAGTAATAACGCCACCAACGCCCTAAAGCAAAGCGAGAAAAGGAACGACAAATGAAAAACCGGAAAAGTAAACAAAACTCAATACCCAAATTATTCCTGCTTCTCCTTGCCCTGCTTATGACAGGGGCGGTTTTCAATGCAAAGATCATGGTCGCCTTTGCGGAGGGGGAAAATATAACTTATGAGTTCACTTTAACCCATACTAATACTGTTCCCACTACATTTTCAACTGTTACATTTACTACCGACGGAAGCTATACCTTAACCGATGCCGCCGGAAGTCCTTATACCGATTTAGATACAGTCACTCCCGGCATTCAGGTTAATACCGGTGCCGCATTCTTTGATTTTAAAATAGTGCCTACGGCCGAAAACACAGTCACCGGCGTCAGTGTCGCTCCTGTTTCCCCAAATGTCGAAAACGCCAACCTCTACAGCCCGGACGCTGACGGCGTTTACAGGATTTCCAATGAAAAAACGACCTTTGATAACGGCGTTAAGGTTATAACACCCTGCGGAAATCAAACCGTCACCGTCACCACCGCCCAAACCGCAAACATTACATATGATGCCAACGGAGGAGCGGGAACAACGCCGCCTACCGTTTCTTATGAAGGGGAGAGCATTAACCTTGCTTGGCCGGCGGATATCGGGATAACTCCGCAGACGGGTTATTATTTTGCGGGTTGGAATACGCAAGCGGACGGATTGGGCACAAGCTATACCGCAGGGCAGACTATTTCTGTTCCAAGCGGGGGATTGACGCTTTATGCACAGTGGAATAATACGGCTGCGCCGTTTACGGCGAAGCTGTATGACGACAACAATTACATAACTTACACCGAACTTACCGAGGGCGGTGCTGTGACAAATTGGGTTTCCACTAAGCAAGATCGCTATCTTCGCATCGATGCGAATTTCACCAACGGCGGTACAATATCCATCACACTTCCCACAGGCATGGCACTTTTTGATGATAACTATACAAAGCAAGTTGGACACGCCACCATGGCAAACGAACCTGTCTTTATCCCTTATGACGAAGATCCCAACGCCAATGGTTATCAACAAGGCACGGGTACTTACTCCAACGCGAAAACCGGTACTTTGACATATACATTTCTCACAAACGCCAACAGCGATTTCATGATTATCCCCGTGACTTTCGATCAGACTATTTGGGACAGAAGCACGGGTCTTGCCAACCTTTCCGGCGACAAGCCCGCCATCACCGTGGCTATGACAACCGGCGCAGGCACCGGTACGACCTACACAAAAGCCCTTTCCAAGGTGTTATCGTCCGCCGGCGACGGACCTTTTATCTATACCGATTATTGGCCGGACAATGTACCGATCGATGACGAGCGGGTCAGCATGAGCTATTCAAGTGTCAGGAATGCGGACACTTATTGGCGTACACTGAAAATGGAGTATTTTCTGCCCCAAAAGACTGTAAACGAAGCAGACACAGGCACTTATGCCGAATATATCGGGGAATCCATATCAAGTGATACCTCATGGAACGGCTACACATTGGTGCAAACAACAGCGAATTACACAGTGGATTCCAGCGACCCGACAAAGCTTATATATACTTGGACGAACCACAAACAAAGCAATATTTTATATCTATCACCGGTGTTATATTTTCCCTCCGGTGAATTCAGTAATAATGATTCATTGAGATTTACGGTGAAACTCACCGGCGAGACATATTCCGGCGCAGTAATAAGTAAAACAAAAATTTGCACAGCAAAAGCTGTTGATAAAAAGGCAAAAGTGACGATCAACACTTCTCCCAAATCCATCTATCAATTTAACTATCCGTCTGAAATCAGAAATATTTTGGGAAGCATATCCTTGAAAAACGAGGGACTGATTGATTCCGGCAAACTAAAGGTTACATTTACCTTTGACTCCGCAAACCTCGCCGGGTCGGGCAACCACAACATAGATGTCTCCGCCTTTTCGTTACCGCAGACAAATATGACAGGCTTGAATCCATCAACATTCAGCGCCGAATGCACCATGGTCAATGCGGATAATAGTGTTAGCTTCACCCACACGATGACGAGTCTCTCCAAGCATTCTTCTTATACTAATAATCAGTATGGTCGCCTACTTTTGGCAAGCGATGTGGTGACGGCGTACAACACTGCAAACCCGACCAATCAGGTTTCTGGGGATTGGTATTTTAAGACGGTCACTTATGAGATACCTGAAATTCCGCATAACTCAACACTTTATTACCCCACAGCTCAGAGTGCTTTTGACAAACTTATCCCGAGCGGCGGAAATTTTTACGGAAGGATAAACGCACACGCCACGACTACGCTTGATGTTAAGGAATGGAATAAAGAAACAAGCGCATGGGGAGATGCCATAACGGCAAATATCCAATCAACTAAAACAAGCGCACTTACAACGACCTTATATGTCGGCGGAGTTACTTTTAATGGCAATTCCAACTCTCAGACAATAACGGCGGGAGATTCTCTGAGCATGACAGTCCCATTGCAATTACATAGTTATCCATACGGCACCACACAGTATAATCATATTCCCCGAGGCTTCCCAAGGGGAGGATTATCATATTCCCGGAGGGTACATAGCGGTTGCCTCCCATTTCGATATAAGCCCCTTCGGGGAAGGGGGTGTTACCGATGTTACCGCTGAGCGTTACGACCAAAGCCATTTTGCGGTAAAGCCAGCGGCTGTCGTTGGGGTTGCCGGAGGCTGTGGAGGCTGTGCCGGCTACGGCGGTTAAGGTGTTGTCGGTTGGGTTCTGCGTTAAAGCCGAAGTTAATGAAAATGTGCGCTTATCGGTTAGGATAAGGGTTCGTTCAATCGATTCCGGAGTAGAACCCGATTCAATAGTCATTTTCAATTTATATGTATCGGCGGCAACTATATTATTTTCCGTATCGGGGAAATCGACAATAAGCAATAATTTTTCCGTGATTGGGTTTGCGCCGGCATCGCTTGCCCTGTCATGATAAGAATCTGTGCCGTTAGTCATTAATATAAAATTCGATAGAGCCACGGAGGAAACGGCGCTTGTAAATTTATAATAAGCATATATCGGGGTCGCCGTGTCCTTTAAATCTATCAGCGTCAGCGTAGTTCCCACAGGGAAGTCTACAGCGTTATTGCCCGTACTGTCGTGCAATGAAACGGTATGCCCGGTATAGTTATCCGGAATAAAATTAAGCACATACTGCGCGGTAAAAGCGCTGTCCTGCGTTATCGTAACTGTCTCGCTACTTCCGTGCATAAGCTGATAGGACTTCCCGCTTTCTATATGGGTTAGGGCTGTAACCGAAGCCTTTTCCCTTGCTATGGTAATCTTAACGGTTATCTGCACCCCCTCGCCGTCCCCCAACACCACCGTGACGCTGCGGGGGGTGGAGATGTCGCTGAGGGCATTGTAGTTGTAAAGGGTGAATGTGAGATTTGTAGGAGTGCCTGCCGTGGTTGAGCCTAATTCCTGACTAACAACTCCCGCCAATAAATCATAAGCTGTAAAATCTGCGAGCTTCGCGGTTATGGCGAAGGTGCCGTTGGCTGTGGCGCCGGAGGCTTCGTCGGCGGCGGTTGGAGTTATACCGATTGAGGGTACAAGCACCACATTTTCCGTGGAGATGGAGAGGATTTTTATGGTTTCGGAAAGGGTGTAGGCGGGGAGGGCTATGGTATCGGTTTTTACTGCCGGTGAGGTTGGAATCATATCCTCTGCGGCTGTGAGCGTTATTTCCCTATTTACTTCCGAGCGGAGCATTACGGTAACATATTTAGTGGGGCTGTGGTCGCCGTTAATATTAAAAGTGCCGTCCTCTTTATACTTCTGTATACCGCAACTTCCCCATGAGGTTGATTTACCCGCATTTTGCAAAACAGTATCTACTCCCGAATAGCTTAGGGACAGCGTAAAGTTATCCACTGTGCCTGTCGGGATATAACCGCCTGAGGTTTGCGCGCCGATAATCTTTATCATTGTGACGGCAGACCAATTATTATTTACCTGTTCTGCCGTAAGCCATGTCGCCTGCCCATCGGTTGAGTTAAAATCTGCTTTTCCGTTATTATAATTTGTTCCCGTTGCATCAGTGCTGTAACGCATATCATAAACCGAAGGGTTGTTGCCGGTGATGGTAACGGGGCCGGTGAGGGAAAGATCAAATTGGGGGGAGCCGTTGAATTGGTGATAGTCGAAAATAGTGCTTTTCGGTATCGGTATATAATACATAAAGTTACCGGCGGGAACGATGCTTCCGCTG
>JAAYHF010000095.1 GCA_012727485.1 Eubacteriaceae bacterium | reverse complement strand
GATGAATTCGGGGATTTTTTCTTTTTCCATGGGATAATTATAGCAAAAATAAAAGGAAGTTCGTTTTCTGACCCGGTCACTTTGATAAATACATCATTATTGTGCTTGCTTTTCCTGTGAGTTACGACTTATTCCGCTTACACGGTCATGAAAGGAAGGTCAACTCCCGCGCTTTATGGGACACATGGCAAAGGCTATTGTTAACCGTATAAAAATTAATATAGAAGCAACCGCCCTGTATTCGCCCTATATTGCTGTAAGACTTTCATATTAAAATCGCTTTGGCGCTTCACTTTAGCACCTCACGATGAATAAAAGGAAGTTCGTTTTCTGACCCGGTCACTTTGAAAAATACCGCATTATTGGGTGAACCGCCTTCTTCCGCTTATCCGGTCACTTATACGGCAAGTGATAACCCTATTAAAAAATCTAAACGGGTAGACTCTGCCTTTTCGGTGATTTTTGCAAAGCGACCAAGACAGAAAGCATAAATACGGATTCAGCATTTCCTGTGCTTTCCATTTTGACCGGGTCTGAAAATAAAAATTCTTAAAGTCCTGTCGGGAGTGTGCATCGCAAGATTCTAATATCGCTATGCGAATAGTGTGTTGTTGCCTTAATAAATCAAAGGAATTACCTCCCCCACGCTTTAAGTATGCGGCTTTCGGTAATGCTATTGTTATACCGCACAAAAAATCAAATACAGGAACAACCTCCCTATGCGTTTCAAACTTCCATTTTAATTGCTTTAATGTCTTGCTTTTAGACACAAAGAAAAGAAAGAAGTTCGTTTTCTGACCCGGTCACTTTGATAAAACCGCATTAATGGGTTTGCTTTTCATGTGTGTACCGACTTCTTCCTCCGACCCGATCATTTTGAAAAATCCACGATAAAATCTGTCTCAAAATTTATCTTGCAAAGAGTTCACTGTCGGGGGGTGTATCGTTGATATTGTATAAACAGTTATGCGAAGGTGGGGCGTTGCCCTGTTTGTTATCATAAGGGAACAGTCGAATTTTGCCGCATTATCGGGATTTGTTATAACCGTTAGAAAGTCGAGGAGGGATTATTAAGGGTAAATAATAGTGTACTTATGGGGTTTGGTTTTATCGGCTTTTTATTGATATGATTAAGGGGATTTTTATTTTCTGACCGGGTCACAAAGTGAACGAGTCACTTTGTGAAAAAGGCGTTTTGTTTTATGACCGGGTCAGAACGATAAAATCAGGGGTAAAAACCGAGTTTTACTTTTGACCGGGTCAGAACGATGAAAGCCGTCAAGGAAGTTTTCACTTTTCTTCGTTTGAAAAACAATACTTTCATAATTTGACCCGGTCACTTAACACCATTTGGGATAAAGACAGTTTCTCACTTTTGCTCCGGACACTTTAATAAAATCCTATATGTAGGTTTTCGGGCGGGGTATGCGGGAAATGTAGATTAACCGTATTTAACAAAAGTGACAGGGTCAGAATCAAAAACAGGCGTTCCGATCAATCCTCGGCAACACATAAATATATTGAATCTCAGCCGATAAAAATACAGGTAAGTATCTGTTAACGCAACACCGCACAAAGGGGTTCACCGCATGAAAACCTTATTCAAATAAAAAAATCGGGGGTTTCCCCCCGAATAGCAAGCTTGCCGTCAATAGCCTATTCCCAAAAGCTCCGTCTTCATTTCCTCCGCCGTCAGTGTGCTTTCGGTGAAAAGTGAATAATTCACACCGCCCTTGCTCCAATGGGCGAGGGTGCCGCCGTCGTTGGTGAACATTATGCCGAAGGAAACCCCGGCTATTTCCACCGAAGTACTTTCGGAGGTGAAGTTAATCTCGTCTATGCCGTAAAGTTCGTAACCGGTATTGGTTTTGGAAGCACGGTAAGTCCAAGAATGATCCCCGCAGTCATATAGAATTTCTCCCAACTGCTTGGAAATTATGATGTATGTATCCCCGGTGGCCTCATTCGGCGCGGATATTTCTATTCCGAGGGCTTGGGTGAACTCGTCGTGGGTGTTGTATGTGACCGCGTCCCAAGTGACTTGACTTGAACCTATCTGGGGGCCGTCCTCGGGGGCGCTCTCTCCCCCCTTGCCGCAGGAGCAAAGCGCCAATGCGGTGATTATAAGAAAAAACAATACTATTTTCCTTTTCATTTCGCTGTCCTTCCTTGTTGAAAATTAGCCGATATGATAATTTACCTTTGTATATTTTACCACAATCCGAATTAAAGTACACAGGGGGTTTGCGGATTGTATCATTAAATAAGTGGCCGGGTTTGTTCAAAATCGGCGGGTGTGAAAATGTCTTATGAGATGTGAATTCTTATGTCAAATTGACCGGGCGGGTTAGCGTGGGGGGATTATTTTTCTTTTTGCCCCGGTCATTTCGAAAAAAACGATGCTTTTATAATAATGAACGGGTCGTTTCGCTAAGTACAGCCGTATAAAACAATTCTACCTATTAAAGCTTTTGATTTTCTGACCCGCGCACTTAGTCAATGCAAGTGCAACACTTTCTACAATAAACATCCGCAGGAGTATCAAGACCAAGACAAACTTTCGGAGTGTTGTTGAGTAGCTCAACAACACTTTCCAGTTCAGCAGCACTGACT
>JAAYHF010000094.1 GCA_012727485.1 Eubacteriaceae bacterium | reverse complement strand
CTTTACAACCCCCCCAAAATAATGTATATTAAACAGGTCGCGGCGTACTCCGGGCATTTTTATGTGTGTCCGACAGCGTAGCGACAATAGCCGGCAAGGTTGCAACCCGTCTCGGGGCTGGGAATTTGCCGGAGATAAATACCGTCAGCGAACGGTGCGGCCGAGGGAAACTTCGGCGGGTGAACTTAGGTGGAACACCGATCGGAGTGTTCGAAGAAGGCCGCGAAAACAGGAGGTTTTATGGCAACAACAAAAATGAGGATCAGACTCAAAGCCTTTGACCATGAAGTTATGGATCAAAGCGCAGCCAAAATCGTGGAAACCGCAAAGAGAACGGGAGCCGATGTTTCTGGCCCCATTCCCCTTCCCACGCAAAAGGAAGTTATCACCATCCTTCGTGCGGTACACAAGTATAAGGACAGCAGAGAACAGTTCCAGATGCATACCCACAAAAGGTTGATCGAGATATCGGATCCGACCCCCGAAACCATCAATGCTCTCATGCACCTCGATCTGCCCGCGGGAGTGGACATCGAGATCAAATAAAATTATGACCGTTTCACCCACGGTCCGCTAATGGAGGAAAAAATGAAAAAAGCTATTATAGCTAAGAAAGTCGGAATGACGCAGGTGTTCGATTCCGAAGGCGAAATGGTACCGGTGACGGTGCTTGAGGCCGGTCCCTGCAAAGTCGTGCAGGTAAAAAGCCTTGCAACCGACGGCTATGACGCCGTACAGGTGGCCTTTGCCCCCCAAAAAGAGTCAAGGCTCACCAAGCCCCTTTTAGGGCATTTTGCAAAAGCCGGGGTTGAACCCATGAGAAAACTCAAGGAGTTCAAGCTCGAAGGCGAGTTCAAGCCCGGAGACGAGCTGACCGCGGCCCTCTTTGAGGAGGGCGACAGAGTGGACGCCCACGGCAAATCCAAGGGCAAGGGATTTTCAGGCAGCGTAAAGCGCCATAACCAGCACAGAGGCCCCATGGCCCACGGTTCGAAATTCCACAGAGCCCCCGGTTCCCACGGAGGAAGCTCGGATCCCTCAAGGGTAATGAAGGGCAAGAAACTCCCCGGTCACATGGGCAGTGAAAATTGCACCGTCGCAAACCTCAAGGTTGTCAGAGTCGATGCCGAAAACAATATGATTCTGCTCAAGGGCTGTGTGCCCGGAAGCAACGGTTCGATAATAACCCTTACCGATGCAAAGAAAGTAGTTAAATAGGAGGAAACGATATGAAAGCTGATATATACAACATGAACGGCGAAGTAGTCGGCAGTATCGACCTTCGAGATGAAATTTTCGGGATTGAACCCAATGAAGCCGCTGTCCACCAAAGCGTGGTCGCATATCTTGCAAATCAGCGTCAGGGTACCCAATCCGCCAAAACCCGTGCGGAAATTTCCGGCGGCGGCAAAAAGCCCTGGAGACAAAAGGGCACAGGCCGCGCAAGGGTAGGTTCCTCAAGGAGCCCGCTGTGGTATCACGGCGGAGTCATCTTCGCCCCCAAGCCCAGAGATTATACGCAGGCAGTGAATAAGAAGATGAAAAGATTGGCAATGAAAAGCGTTTTCTCCGCCAAAGTCGCGGATAAGGAACTTTTCGTCATAGAAGGTCTTGATTTCGAAGCGCCCAAGACAAAGGAAATGGTCAAGGTGTTCGAGAATCTGAAGATAGGCAAAACCCTGGTGGTCACAGCCGAAAATAAGGAAAATGTGTATAAGTCCGTGAGAAATATCCCCGGAGCGAAATGCACGCCGGTGGGCGAGCTGAATGTCTATGATATGCTCAAATACGACAATATGCTTCTCACCAAGGAATCAGTTGAAAAGATTCAGGAGGTGTTCTGCTAATGAATCCCCACGATATAATAATTCAGCCCGTGGTAACGGAGCGCTCCATGGACGCCGCCGCCTATAAGAAATATACCTTCAGGGTGGCCCCCGGCTCCAACAAGTATCAGATAAAAGATGCGGTGGAGAAGATTTTCGGAGTAAAGGTGGCCATGGTGAACACGATGCACGTGAGAGGCAAGCTCAGAAGACAGGGTGCAAATCAGGGAAGAACCCCCGCCTGGAAGAAAGCCATCGTGACCCTCACACCGGATAGCAAAGAGATCCAATATTTCGAGGGTATGTAAGGAGAGATTAAATGGGAATAAAAGTATATAAACCGACCTCTCCGGGAATGAGAGGAATGACCGGCGCCACCTTCGAGGAGCTGACCAAGTCTAAGCCCGAGAAGGCCCTTTTAGCCAAAAAGAATAAAATGGCCGGCCGCAACAACAGCGGAAAAATAACCGTTCGTCATCAGGGCGGCGGAGTCAAGCAAAAATATAGGGTAATAGATTTCAAAAGGGATAAGGACGGCATACCCGCAAAGGTCAAGGCCATCGAATACGACCCCAACAGAAACAGCTACATCGCCCTTTTGTTCTACGCCGACGGCGAAAAGAGATATATCATCGCCCCCGTGGGGCTTAATGTGGGAGACACCGTCGTCTCCGGCGCCGATGCGGATATCCGCGTGGGCAATGCCCTCCCCATGGAAGCCATTCCCTTGGGCACCGAGCTGCACAACATCGAAATGAAGGCCGGCAAGGGCGCTCAAATGGCCCGCAGCGCAGGCGCATTCGTACAGCTCATGGCGAAGGAAGGCGATTATGTCACCTTAAGACTGCCCTCCGGCGAGATGAGAATGGTTCGCAAGGAATGTAAGGCAACCATCGGTCAGGTGGGTAATTTGGACCACGCCAACCTGAACAGAGGCAAGGCCGGAAAGATCCGCCACATGGGAATCAGACCCACCGTAAGAGGAAGCGCCATGAACCCGGTGGATCACCCCCACGGCGGCGGCGAAGGAAAGGCCCCCGTCGGCCGTCCCTCACCCTCAACCCCCTGGGGCAAGCCGACCCTCGGTTACAAGACCAGAGAAAAGAACAAGCCCTCCGACAAATATATCGTAAGAAGAAGGGACAAATAATAGAGGTAGTATATGAGCAGATCAACAAAAAAAGGTCCTTATGTGGATGAAAGGCTCCTCAAGCGCATTGAGGAGATGAATAGTACCAACGCCAAGGCAATCATCAAGACCTGGTCAAGGGACTGCACGATATTCCCCCAGTTTGTCGGACACACCATCGCCGTCCATGACGGAAGGAAACATGTTCCCGTATATGTGACGGAGGACATGGTCGGTCATAAGCTCGGAGAATTTGCCCCCACCAGAACCTTCAGAGGCCATGCCGGGGACAGAAAGGCATCGTCGAGGTAGAATAAATGGAAAATACAGCAAAAGCAACAGCGAAATATATCCGCGTATCTCCCTTGAAGGCCAGCCGCGTGGCTGACCTCATAAGAGGAAAGAATCTTAAGGAAGCTTTGGCGATACTCAAATTCGCGAACACCAAATCCGCCAGAGAATTTGAAAAGGTGGTTAAAAGCGCGGCCGCCAATGCGGAAAACAATCACTCCATGGATGCGAGCAAACTCTATGTTTGCGAAGCCTACGCCAATCAGGGCCCAACCCTCAAGAGAATGAAGGCTCTTTCCCACGGGCAGGGAACCATCATCCATAAGAGAAGCAGCCATTTGAGCGTGGCGCTGAAAGAAAGAGCATAGGGGAGGTAATCGAAACAGATGGGTCATAAAGTCAATCCCAACGGACTGAGAGTGGGCGTTATCAGAGAATGGTCTTCGAGATGGTTTGCCAAGGACAAGAGCTTCTCGGATTACCTCGCGGAGGATCACAAGATCAGGCAGTATGTCAAGAAAACGCAGTATTCCACCGGAGTTTCCCATATAGACATCGAGCGTAGCGGAAACAAGATAGTCCTGTTCATTTATTCCGGCAAGCCCGGCAGAATAATCGGAAGAAGCGGAGCCGGCGTGGAAGCCATGCGTAAGGAAATCCAGAAAATGACCGGCAAGCAGATAGCCATCAACATCATGGAAGTGAAGAATGTGGATACCGATGCACAGCTCGTGGCGGAAAACATAGCCACCCAGCTCGAAAAGAGATCCGCCTTCAGAAGGGCCATGAAGCAGGCGATAAGCAGGGCGAGAAGAAGCGGCGCGGACGGCATTAAGGTCAGATGCGGCGGACGCCTGAACGGTGCGGAAATAGCCAGGAGCGAAGCCTATGCCGAGGGCAATGTACCTCTGCAGACCCTTCGCGCCGACATACAATACGGCTTCGCAGAGGCCGACACCACCTACGGAAAGATAGGCGTCAAGGTGTGGATAAACAGAGGTGAGGTGCTCCCCGCAAGGAAAACACAGCCCTCGCAGGCGAAATAGCGGCAAGGAGGAACTTAAGATATGTTGATGCCCAAAAGAGTGAAATACAGAAGGGTTCACCGCGGCAGAATGAAGGGCAAGGCGCTGCGGGGGAACAAGGTGACATACGGCGAATACGGAATGGTGGCCACCGAACCCGGTTGGGTCAAATCCAACCAGATAGAAGCGGCCCGTGTCGCCATAACGAGATATATGAAAAGAGGCGGATCGGTTTGGATCAAGATATTCCCCGATAAGCCCGTGACCAAGAAACCCGCCGAAACCCGCATGGGTTCCGGAAAAGGCTCTCCGGAGTTTTGGGTGGCGGTGGTCAAGCCCGGCAGAGTGATGTTTGAGATCGGCGGAGTGGACAGGGAAGTCGCAAAGGAAGCCGTCAGGCTGGCTTCGGCCAAGCTGCCCATAGCGGTCAAATTCGTCGAAAAAGACAATACAGGCGGTGAAGCGTAATGAAGGCCAGCGAATTAAGAAAACAAACCGACGAGCAGCTCACAAAGCAGCTTGCGGATCTGAAGGAAGAATTGTTCAATCTGCGTTTTCAGCACGCCACAGGGCAGCTTGAAAACCCGATGCACATGAAGCAGGTCAAGCGTGATTACGCAAGGGTAAAGACAGTGCTTCGCGAAAGGAAGGATGCATAAATGGAAAGAGCCGACAGAAAAGTCAGACAGGGCAAGGTTGTCTCCGCAAAGTGCAACAAGACCATAGTTGTGGCCATTGAAACCTTCACGAAGGATAAGCTTTACGGAAAGCGTCATCTGAATACCAAGAAATACTTTGCCCATGATGAAGAAAATACGTGCGGGGTCGGAGACACCGTTCGCATCATGGAAACCAGACCTTTGAGCAAAACCAAGAGATGGCGCCTGCTCGAGATCGTGGAGAAGGCCAAGTAGACGGGGAGGCATAGAAGAAGATATGATACAGGCAGAATCTCGTCTGAGAGTAGCGGATAACACCGGCGCCAAGGAGCTTCTTTGCATAAAGGTGCTGGGAGGCACGAAAAGAAGATACGCCAGCGTGGGAGATGTGATTATCTGCGCGGTTAAAAGCTCGTCCCCCAACGGAACAGTCAAAAGCGGGGATGTGGTGAAAGCGGTCATCGTCAGAACGGTGAACAGGCTGAGAAGACCGGACGGCAGCTACATCAGATTCGATCAGAATGCGGCAGTTATAATAGACAACAGCGGACAGCCCAGGGGAACCCGTATTTTCGGGCCCGTGGCGAGGGAACTCAGAGACAAGCAATATATGAAAATCGTCTCGCTGGCTCCGGAAGTTTTATAGGAGGTATCGTAATGCATATTAAAACAGGAGATACGGTAGTGGTCATTTCGGGAGCCAGACAGAAGGATAAGAATGCCAAGGGCAAGATCCTCAAGGTTTTCCCGAAAACCGACAGGGTCATTGTGGAGGGAGTCAATATCCGCAAGAAGGCTCTCAAGCCCCAGGGCAGCAACACCCAAAGCGGCATAATAGATCAGGAAGGCTCGATCCATGCTTCCAATGTGCTTCTCTGGTGCGAAAAATGCGGCAAGGGCGTAAGAACGGGCAACAAAATATTAAACGACGGGAAGAAAGTCAGATACTGCAAACATTGCGGCGAGACTTTTGAATAGGAGAACGGCATGACAACTAAAATTAAAGAATTATACGATGAAAAAGCCGTGCCGGCTCTCAAGGAGAAGTTCGGCTACGAAAATGTCATGCAAATCCCCAAGCTTGATAAGATAGTGATCAATATGCGCTTCGGAGATTGCAAGGACAACACCAAGGCCATGGAAAGCGCCATCAAGGAGCTTACCACCATCGCCGGCCAAAAGCCCCTGGTGGTAAAGGCCAGAAAATCCGTTTCCAACTTTAAGCTCAGAAAGGGAATGGATATTGCCGCCAAGGTCACCTTAAGAAGCGACAGAATGTACGAATTTGCCGACAGGCTCATCAATATCGCCATTCCCCGCATCAGGGACTTTCGCGGAATGCCCGCCTCCAGCTTCGACGGCAGAGGCAACTATGCCATCGGCTTGAAGGAACAGCTCATCTTCCCTGAAATCGAATACGATAAGATCGAGAAGATAAGAGGGCTGGATGTGGTATTCGTTACCACCGCCAAAACCGACGAGGAAGCATACGAGCTTTTGGTTCAGCTCGGAATGCCCTTCGTGAGGGCATAAGGAGGATAATATGGCAAAGAAATCAATGATAGCAAAGCAGAAAAGAGATCCCAAGTTTTCAACCAGGTCATATACCCGCTGCAGTATCTGCGGACGCCCCCATGCCTATTTGAGAAAATTCGGTCTTTGCAGAATATGCTTCAGAGAGCTTGCTTACAAAGGGGAAATCCCCGGAGTGAAAAAGGCGAGCTGGTAAAAAAGGGAAGAAGGAGAATCAAAAAATGTCAATGACGGATCCCATTGCGGATATGCTCACCAGAATAAGAAACGCCAACAAGGCGAAGCATGACAGCGTTGTTATCCCTTCCTCCGAAATGAAGAAGGCAATAGCGCAGATAATGAAGGACGAAGGCTACATCAACGACTTCAAATTCACCGAGGACGATAAGCAGGGTCTGCTGGAAGTCGATCTGAAATATCAGGCGGGTCAGAGCAGAGTCATCAGCGGAATTAAGAGGGTTTCCCGCCCCGGGCTGAGAGTTTACGCCCAAAAGGACGAAATACCCAAGGTTTTAAACGGTTTGGGAGTTGCGATAATCTCCACCAGCAAGGGCATCATGACCGATAAAAACGCCCGTAAAAATAATGTTGGCGGGGAGGTAATCTGCTACATTTGGTAGCGGATAAGGAGGATATATGTCAAGAATAGGTAAAGCGCCCATCAATATCCCCTCGGGGGTTGATGTAAAGGTCGAAGGCGGAGTCGTTACCGTCAAAGGCCCCAAAGGCGAACTTAAGCAGACGATAAACGACAACATGGAAGTAAAGCAGGAGCAGGGAGTGCTGACCGTCAGCCCCATCGTGCTTAAAACCAAAAAGGACAACGCCATGCACGGGCTGACCAGAAAGCTCATCTCCAATATGGTGGAGGGAGTTTCCGCAGGCTTTAATAAGGATCTGGAGATTGTGGGAGTAGGTTACAGGGCTGACAAGCAGGGCAACACCCTTGTTTTGAACCTGGGATATTCACACCAAATCAAAATGGAAGACCCCGAGGGAATAACCACCTCTGTGGAAGGCCAGACAAAAATAAAGGTTAGCGGAATCGACAGGCAGAAGGTCGGTCAGCACGCCGCCAACATAAAGAGCAAACGCCCCCCCGAACCCTACAAGGGAAAGGGGATAAGATATGCGGGAGAATATGTCCGCATTAAAGAAGGCAAGACAGGTAAGTAGAAAGGAGTGTATGATTAAATGGTAAGTAAGCCCTTAAAGAACAAAATCAGACAGAAAAGACACCAGAGAGTCAGGAACACCATCAGCGGCACTCCCGAAATACCCCGCCTGAGCGTTTTCAGAAGCAACAGATACATCTACGCCCAAATAATAGACGATGTGGCAGGCGCAACTTTGGTTTCCTCCAGCTCCAAGATCCTCTCGGAGAGTTTGGAGAGTACATCCACCGTTGAAGCCAGCAAGGCTGTGGGCAAGGATTTAGCTCAAAAGGCCATTGAAGCCGGAATAAAATCCGTTGTTTTCGACAGAAGCGGATATGTTTATCACGGCAGAGTGAAGGCTTTGGCAGATGCCGCCCGTGAAGCCGGGCTGGAATTTTAGGGAGGCGCAGGGAATATGGATAGAAATCAAAGAACAGCCCAGGTTAAGGAAAACGAATTCAAGGAAAAGGTCGTTCAGATAAACCGTGTTGCCAAAACCGTCAAGGGCGGCCGCAATATGCGCTTTTCATGCCTGTGCGTCGTCGGTGACGGCAAGGGCAGCGTGGGAGTGGGTATCGGCAAGGCAATAGAAATACCCGAGGCAATAAGGAAGGGTATGGCAGACGCCCGCAAGAACATGGTGAAAGTGGCCATTCAGGGAACAACCATTCCCCATGAGATAATCGGAGACTTCGGCGCAGGCAAGGTCAAACTCATGCCCGCCCCCAAGGGAACCGGAGTGCTTGCGGGAATGAGCGCAAGAGCAGTGCTTGAAGCCGCGGGTATAGAGGACATCAGATGCAAGTCGCTGGGAAGCGACAGGGCGGTCAATGTGGTTAAAGCCACCTTAAACGGCCTTGCAAATCTGGTGAATGCGGAGATCGTCGCGAAAAAGCGCGGCAAGACCGTGGAAGAAATAGTGGGTTAGGAGGAAGAAGAAATGGCAGAAAAGAAAATTAAGGTCACCTTAGTAAAAAGCCTGATTACCAGAATTCCGTCCCACCGCAAAACAGCGGCGGCCTTAGGGCTTAAGAAGATCGGGGAAAGCAATATCCTGCCCGATTCTCCCGCAACAAGAGGAATTATCAACAAAATCGGCTATATGCTGAAAGTGGAAGAAATATAGGAGGCATCAATGAGACTTCATACACTTAAAGCTCCCGAGGGAAGCACAAGGAAATCCGTCCGTAGAGGACGCGGTACCGCTTCCGGACAGGGCAAAACGGCAGGGAGAGGTCAAACCGGTCAGAATTCCCGTTCCGGCGGCGGAGTACGCATGGGATTCGAAGGCGGCCAGATGCCTCTGACAAGAAGAGTCCCCATGAGGGGATTCTCCAACTATCACTTCAAGAAGCTCTCCGCAGGGGTGGCTCTTGAAAAACTGAATGTATTCGAGGCCGGAACGGTCGTCACCGTCGAGGCGCTTAAAGCGAAGGGCATTGTCAAGAACAAGTTCGATTTCGTGAAGGTGCTTTGCACCGGCGAAATAGAAAAACCCTTAACCTTAAAGGGGATTTCCTGCTCAAAAACCGCAGCCGAAAAGATCGTTTCGGCTGGCGGAAAAGTCGAGGAATAATAATGTTTCAAACACTGAAAACCGCATGGAAAACGCCCGATATCAGAAAAAAGATTCTCTATACTTTATTGATGCTCGCAATTTTCCGCCTCGGTTCGCACATCTTAGTGCCCTTTATCGACAGGACACAGCTGGCAAACTATATCAGCAGCAACAGTATGATGGGGCTTTTCAACATCATCTCCGGGGATAACTTGAAGAATTTCTCGGTTTTCGCCATGGGGATAACGCCCTACATCAACGCCTCCATCATAATGAACCTGCTTACCATAGCCATTCCCGGGCTTGAAGCCCTTGCCAAGGAAGGCGGAGAGGAAGGGAAAAGAAAAATTTCCCGCATCACCCGCTATGTGGCAATAGCTTTGGCGGTGGCTCAGTCTGTGGGTACGACGCTTACCATAGGCTCCGTCCTCACGGACAGCTCCTGGTATGTCCTCGCCCTTGTGACCGCAGTCATAACCGCGGGAACGGCCTTCATAATATGGATGAGCGAAACCATAACGGAAAAGGGGATAGGAAACGGCACGAGCCTGCTTATCTTCATAGGTATCGTCAGCAGTCTTCCTTCGGCAATAGTCACCATGACGGACGGGATAATAGCCAAAACCTTCCCGATATGGCTGGTGCCGGTCATCATAATCTTCATGCTCGTCACCATCTTAGGGGTGATCGAGGTGGAGGAGGGGCAGAGGAAAGTGCCTGTGCAGTATTCCAAAAGAGTCAGGGGCCGCAGTATGATGGGGGGTCAGAACTCCTACATCAATCTCAAGGTCAACCAAAGCGGAGTTATTCCCGTTATCTTCGCCTCGGTAATAACCATGTTCCCCAGCACAATGGCTTCCTTCTTCCCGAACAGCAAGTTTCTCGCAAATGTGGCAAGTTTCCTCTCCTGGGGTACTTGGTTTACCACAATAATCTATGTCATTCTGATAATAGCTTTCTCGTATTTCTATACGATGATAACCTTCAATCCGATAGACATAGCCAACAACATCAGGGATTACGGCGGAGCTATCCCCGGTATAAGGACCGGAAAGCCCACCGCCATGTATCTGAGCAGAATATCCTCAAGGCTGACCCTTTTCGGAGCGCTGTTCCTGGTGGTCATAGCCGTCATGCCGATTTTGGCGGGCAACCTTTTGAAGGTGAGCCTGCAATTCGGAGGAACAAGCCTGCTCATCGTGGTGGGAGTTGCCCTGGAGACGGTCAAATCTTTGGAGCAGATGCTTACCTTGAGAAATTACAGAGGATTCCTGAAATAATAAACAAGCAAAGCTTAAACCCAAAGGCATAAGCCCAAAGGTTTAAGGTCAGCCGTAAAGCATGGAGGAGATATGAATATAATTCTTTTAGGCCCTCCCGGGGCCGGTAAAGGCACCCAAGCCGCCAAGATAGTCGAAAAGTTCCATGTCGTCCATATATCCACGGGAGACATTTTCCGCAAGAACATTTCGGAGAATACCCCGCTGGGTCAGAAGGTAAAGCAATACACCGAAAAGGGACTTCTCGTTCCCGACGAAATAACCGTCGCCATGGTAAAGGACAGACTTTCACAGCCCGATTGCAAGGCAGGTTATATGTTGGACGGATTCCCCCGCACCATTCCCCAGGCAGAAAGTCTGGAAGTGATGGGGGAGAAGGTGGACTGCGCCCTGAATATAGACTGCGACTACGCACTGCTCATCGACCGCATTTCCGGCAGAAGAATGTGCAAAGAATGCGGCGCAAGCTATCACATCAAAAATTCGCCCTCCAAAGAAGAAGGCAAATGCGATAAATGCGGCGGCGAGCTTTATCAAAGGGACGACGACAACGAGCAGACCGTCAAGGCGCGCCTTGCGGAATACGACGAGAAAACCCTTCCTTTGACCGAGTTCTATAAAGCCAAGGGGCTTCTGCTTCAGGTTGACGGAAACGGCAGCATCGAGCAGACCACCGAAAATGTTTATAAAGCCCTCACAAGCTTCATTTAAAAGATGATTTTGATAAAATCCGACGAGGAGATCGAAAAAATGGCCGCAGCCGGCGAAGTTACCGCAAAGGGCATGGCGGCGGTGGCCGAAGCTATCCGTCCGGGGGTAAGTACCTGGGAGCTGGATAAAATAGCCCGAAAGACCTTCAAACTTCTCAAGGCAATCCCCGCTTTCCTGAATTACGGCGGATTCCCCGCGGGAATCTGCGCCTCGAAAAACAGCGTGGTCGTTCACGGAATACCTTCCAAAAGGAACATTCTCAAGGAGGGGGACATCATATCAATAGACATCGGAGCGATTTACGAAGGTTTTGTGGGGGATATGGCGAGAACCTTCCCCGTTGGGGAAATTTCCGACGAGGCTAAAAGGCTCATAGAAGTGACCGAGCAATGCTTCTGGAAGGGAATCGCCTTCGCAAAGGAGGGCTGTCGGCTGGGGGATTTGTCCCACGCCATCGAGCAGAATGCAAAGGATGCGGGCTATGGGGTGGTCAGAGATTATGTGGGCCACGGGATAGGCCGGGAAATGCACGAAGATCCGGCGGTGCCGAATTTCGGCAAGCCGGGGTATGGCGTGAGGTTCGAGAAGGGCATGGTCATAGCCGTGGAGCCGATGATAAACATGGGCACCTGGGAGGTTATAACCGACGAAGCGGACGGTTGGACGGTGAGAACCGCAGACGGAAAGCTCTCAGCCCACTACGAAAACACCGTTGCGATAACCTCCGGCGAGCCGAGGATACTTACCATTCCATGAGCAACCTCGACGAAAGGCTGAAAAAGGGAAGCTTCGTAATATCGAAGGCGGGGCATGACAGGGGCGAAATACTCATCGTGTTGGATTTTAACGAACAGTTCGCCTATCTGGCGGACGGCAAACGTAGACTTGCGAGAAAACCCAAGAAAAAAAAGCTCATTCATCTGCAAGTAACGAAAAGTTATTCGATGAGATGCGCCCAAGAATTGTCAGAAGGAACACTTCCGGATAACTCGGTGATTTCAAAGGAAATATCGCAGTATGCGGCGAAAGTAAATAAGGGGGAAATTAGTGGCGAAAAGTAATTATTTTGAGGTAACGGGCATCGTGAGAGAAGCGCTGCCGAACACCACATTCAAGGTTGTGTTGGACAACGGGCATGAGGTATTGGCCCACATATCCGGCAAGCTGAGAATGCATTACATCAAAATACTTCCCGGAGATAAGGTGACTATGGAAATATCTGCCTATGACCCGGGTAAGGGCAGAATAATTTGGCGCGAAAAGGGAAAGTAATTTTTCTTAACAGTTTCCCTGTGACGGAATATATACAACGAAAAGCGGCCCGGGCCGCAAAGGAGGAAGTTAATGAAAGTAAGACCCAGCGTGAAAAAAATGTGCGAAAAATGCAAGATAATCAAAAGGCATGGAAACGTCATGGTGATCTGCTCTAATCCAAAGCATAAGCAGAGGCAGGGCTGAGGGCACTTACAGGAGAAACGCGGCTGAAGTTTGCGAAAACTTAGTTTTTCCTTATTAACATATATAAATATTATGGAGGAACAAAAAAGCTAAATGGCGAGAATATCCGGCGTAGATTTGCCGAACAGTAAACGTGTCGAAATTGGGCTTACCTATATATTCGGCATCGGAAGAACCACCTCAAACAAGATCCTTGCCGAAGTCGAAATTGATCCCAACACCAGGGTCAAGGACCTTACAGAAGACGAAGTGAACAAGCTTCGTACCACCATCGAAAATTCTTATACCGTGGAAGGCGACCTGAAAAGAGATGTCGCCATGGATATAAAGCGCCTCACCGAAATCGGTTGTTACAGAGGCTTGAGACACAGAAGGAATCTGCCCGTAAGAGGACAGAACACCAAAACCAACGCCAGGACTCGCAAGGGGTCCAAAAAGACGGTGGGCAGAAAGTCAAAGAAGGCATAAGGGGTAAAAGATGGCAACAGCTAAGAAAACAGTCGTAAAAGGCAAGAAGAGAAAAGTCAGGAAAAATATCGAGAGGGGCCAAGCCCATATCGTTTCTTCCTTCAATAACACCATAGTAACAATGGCCGATACCGAAGGAAACGTATTGAGCTGGTCCAGCGCAGGCGAGCTTGGATTCAAGGGCTCCAGAAAATCCACCCCCTTTGCCGCCCAGAGCGCAGCCACCGAAGCCGCCAAGAAGGCGATGGAACACGGGTTGCTTTATGTGGATGTGCTTGTCAAGGGGCCGGGAAGCGGCAGAGAATCCGCCATAAGAGCTTTGCAGACAGTGGGACTTACGATAACCTCCATCAAGGATGTTACCCCCATACCCCACAACGGATGCCGTCCGCCCAAAAGAAGAAGAGTATAAGCGAAGGAAGGAGAATAGGAAAAAACTATGGCAAGATATACAGATTCATCATGCAAGCGCTGCCGCAGAGCCCAGGAAAAGCTTTTCCTCAAGGGCGACAGATGCTATTCGGTAAAATGCCCTCTTTCGCCCAATAACAAGAGGAATACCACTCCCGGTCAGCACGGGAAACCCGCCGGAGCCAAGCAGAGTGATTACGGTCTGCAGCTTCGTGAAAAGCAGAAGGTCAAGCAGGCCTATGGGGTCATGGAAAAGCAGTTCCGCAAATATTATGTTCTCTCGCTGAAAAAGCAGGGAGTAACCGGTGAAACCCTTTTGCAGTATCTCGAAAGAAGATTCGACAATGTGGTTTACCGCCTCGGATTTGCTTCCAGCCGCAAGGAAGCCCGTCAGCTTGTTACCCACAATCACTTCACCGTGAACGGAAAGAAGGTCAACATTCCTTCCTATCTGCTCAAAGCCGGTGACGAGATAGAAGTCAAGAGCAAATCCAGAAAGTCACCGAAATTCATCGGCCTTATCGAAGCGGCCGGTGGGAAGAATGTTCCCGATTACCTGAGCGTTGATTATGAAAAGATGAGCGGCAAGTTGCTCAGTCTGCCCACAAGAAGCAATATAGACCTGCCTGTGGAAGAACGTCTTATAGTCGAGCTTTATTCTAAGTAATCTATTCGGCTTTCACCACCCATATTATGGAAAACGAATGGAGGAAATATGTTAGAATTCAAAAAACCGAATATAGAGATAGCTGAAGTCAGCCCGGATAAAACCTACGGCAAATTCGTTGTGGAACCCTTGGATAGGGGTTATGCCACCACCATCGGCAACTCTCTTAGGAGGGTAATGATTTCTTCCCTGCCCGGAAGCGCCATAACCGGCGTGAGAATAGACGGCGTTCTGCACGAATTCTCCACCATAGAAGGTTGCGCGGAGGATGTGGTAGAACTCATATTGAACTTAAAGAAGGTCGTGTTTAAGTCCTACACTTCCGACATTAAAACAGTGCGTATCGAGGCAAAGGGCCCAGGAGAAGTCACGGGCGCAGATATTATCTGCGATTCTGATTTGGAGGTTTTGACCCCCGAAGCCCACATCGCCACCTTGATGAACGACGGCAAGCTGAATATGACGATGACGGTGGAGTCCGGAAGCGGTTACAATTCCACCGACAAAAACAAAAAAGAGGATATGCCCATAGGCACCATTCCGATCGACTCCATATTCACCCCCGTGCGCAAGGTAAATTTCAAGGTCGAAAACACCAGAGTCGGAAATGTCACAGACTATGACAGACTGACCATCGAAATATGGACAAACGGAACAATAAGCCCGGAGGAAGCCATTTCACTGGCTTCCAAGATCCTCAACGACCACTTCGCCCTTTTCATCGAGCTGAACGATAACCTTCAGAATATGTCGATGATGGTGGAGAGGGAAGAATCCGTTAAGGAAAAGGTTTTGGAGATGTCCATAGAGGAATTGGAACTTTCCGTTCGCAGTTCCAACTGCCTGAGAAGGGCTGATATACATACCGTTGAACAGCTCATCAGCAAAACGGAAGATGAAATATCGAAGGTAAGAAACCTCGGAAAGAAGTCCCTCAACGAAATTAAAAAGCGCTTGACCGAAATCGGTCTGTCGCTCAAGCAGGGCGAAGATTAAGGAGGAAATGAATGTCCGGTTACAGTAAACTCGGCAGACCCACCGGTCAAAGATTGGCAATGCTCCGCGGCCTGGTCACCGACACAATTAAATACGGCAGAATCAAAACGACCCTTGTTCGCGCAAAGGAAACGCAAAGACAGGTCGAAAGAATGATAACCTTGGGGAAGAAGGGCGATCTATCCGCAAGAAGGAGAGCTTTGAGCTATATCTATGAGCCCGAAGTGGTCAAAACTTTATTCGACGAAATCGCTCCCCGCTATGAGCAGAGAAACGGCGGGTATACACGCATAATCAAGCTTGCAAATCGCGTTGGAGATAACGCCCCCGCCGCCATTTTGGAGCTTGTTGAAGGCGAAGAATAGGCTTAAAAGATAACCATTTATCGGCGGCGGGCTTTACCGGCATTTTTCGGCAAGCCCGCTTCCGGCAAATGGTTCATTTTTATCATGAACAAAAAAATAATAGAACTGCGCGATGTTTCCTTCGTCTATGACTCCGAGAACGCCCCCGGGGTCAAGGCCTTGGACGAAGTGAGCTTGGATATTTACGAAGGTGAATTCGTCGGCATAGTCGGCAAAAACGGCTCGGGAAAATCCACCCTTGCCAAGCTTCTGAATGCGCTTATCCTGCCTTCAAGCGGGAAGGTATTCGTGGGTGGCATGGACAGCGCCGACCCGCAGTATACCACCGACATACGCAAGGTATGCTCAATGGTTTTCCAGAACCCCGACAACCAGATGGTCGCCACCATTGTGGAGGAGGACACCGCCTTCGGCCCCGAAAATTTGGGGCTTGCCCCGGATAAAATACGCCGCAGGGTGGACGAGAGCCTCAAAGCGGTGGGTATGTACGATTTTAAAGATAAAAAGCCCCATCAGCTTTCCGGCGGGCAAAAGCAGAGGGTTGCCATTGCGGGAGTTATCGCAATGCACCCGCAGTGCATAGTTTTCGATGAATCCACGGCCATGCTTGACCCGGCGGGCAGGGCGGACTTGATAAATATAATGCACACCCTTAACAGCGAGGGTGTTACAGTCATATTCATAACCCATTATATGGAAGAAATAGTGGGCGCAAGCCGTATCATCGTGATGGGAGACGGGAAGATAATAGGGGACGGCACTCCCCGGGAGATTTTCTCCAATCCGAAATGGCTTGAGGAAAACAGGCTCTCGGTTCCCGAAATAGTGGCCCTTTCAACGGCATTAAGGGAGGGCGGACTTGATATTCCCCCGGGAATACTCAGCGAGGACGAGCTTGTGGAGGCATTATGTCGATTGAAGTAAAAAACTTAAGCCACATATATTCGAAGGGCACGGTATTCGAGCATATCGCTCTGGAAGATGTGAGCTTTGAAGTCGGCCCCCATGACTTCATCGGGATAATCGGGCATACGGGAAGCGGTAAATCCACCCTTATTCAGCACATCAACCGACTGCTTGTTCCCACCTCGGGGACGATTGTGGTAAATAATATCAATATAAATGAGCCCAATGTGCCCATGAAGGAGATAGTCAAAAGAGTGGGGATAGTTTTCCAATATCCGGAATATCAGCTCTTTGAGGAAACCGTCTATAAGGATGTTTCCTTCGGGCCGAAGAATTTGGGTTACGATGAGGAAAAGGTGGATTTCTTGGTGAAGCAGTCCATCGAGATAATGGGTCTTGACTATGAGGAAATAAAGGATAAAAGCCCCTTTGAGCTTTCCGGCGGACAAAAGCGGCGGGTGGCCATTGCGGGTGTGATCGCCATGAAGCCCCCCATACTCATTTTGGACGAACCCACCAGCGGCCTTGACCCCATGGGCAGGCGGGAAATGCTGGATATGATAAAAAACATGAATAAACAGCTCGGAATGTGCATTATCCTTGTGACCCATTCCATGGACGATGTGGCCGAATATGCGGACAAGATAATGGTTTTCTCCTCGGGCAGGCTCATGAAATACGGCCCCCCCGCCGAGGTGTTTGCGGATTCGAAATTCCTTGCGGATATAAGCCTCGATGTTCCCCAATCCAAGGCGGTCTTGGAGAGGCTCAAGGAGGAGGGCTACGAAATAGACACCTCCGCCTACACCACTAAGGAAGCGGCAAAAGAAATAATAAGGGTATTCGGAAAATGAAAAATGATGTAGTAGTAGGGCAGTATTATCCCACAAACTCCGTTATACACAGGCTTGACCCCCGCACAAAGATAATGTCCACCCTGCTTTATATAGTTTTTCTCTTTGTGGCGAAAAATATTTGGGGTTATATTGCGGCGCTTTTCTTCCTTTCGCTGGCGGTCATCGTCTCCAAAGTCCCCGTGGGCTATGTGCTAAGGGGGCTGAAGGGCGTGGTTTTCATCGTCTGCATGACCTTGGTGTTTAATTTGATTTGGACTCCCGGCGAAGCCCTTTTGACCCTCGGGCCGATCATAATAACCCGTCAGGGGGTAATGGCCTCGATCAACATGGCCTTCCGCCTTTTGCTGCTCATTACGGGAACTTCCATGATGAGCCTTTGCACCGCCACCATAGCCCTGACCGACGGAATAGAAGCCCTGATAAAAAAAGTACCCTTCTTGGGGAAGGTTTCCCACGAAATTTCCATGATGATGAGCATAGCCCTGAGATTTATCCCCAGCCTCACCGAGGAATTGGATAGAATTATGAAGGCGCAGAAATCCCGGGGAGCTGATTTTGAGAGCAAGAATCTTGTTAAGCGGATAAAAAGCTATGTGCCGCTGTTGGTTCCCCTTTTCGTTTCCGCCTTCCAGAGGGCGAATGACTTGGCGATGGCGATGGAAGCCAGATGCTACAAGGGGGGGGAGGGTCGCACCCGCCTGAGAATACTCAAATATCAGAAGATAGATTTTGCGGCTTATATCATCGTAGCCCTTGCCATGGGGTGCATTTTTGCCACGAGATACATTCCCTTTAAACTTATATGAGAAATATCCTTCTTACGATAGCCTACGACGGCACCGAATACTGCGGCTGGCAGGAACAGCTCAACGGTATTTCGGTTGCCGCCAAAATCAACGGCGCAATAGAAAGCCTGACGGGAAAACGCAGCAAGCTCTACGGCAGCGGCAGAACGGACAGCGGCGTCCACGCCCTTGCCCAGAAAGCCAATTTCAAAACCGAATTCAGCGGGGATTGCGACAGAATAACCGCCGGGCTTAATTTTTATCTGCCCGAGGACATCAGGGTGCTTTCCTGCGCCGAAGTTTCGGAGGATTTCAACGCCCGTTTCAACGCCAAAAGCAAGACCTATATCTATAAAATATACAATTCCCCGATTCTTTCTCCCTTTTATATCAATCGGGCTTGGCATATCAAATATCCGCTGAATGTGGGAGCGATGCGGCGGGCGGCTTGGGAAATGGAGGGGGAGAGGGACTTTTCCTCCTTTATGGCAAGCGGAAGCCCGGTTAAGAGTGCGGTCAGAAATCTAAGTCGCCTTTCCGTTTCGAGAAGCGCCGAGATTATAGAGGTTTCCGCCACAGCCAACGGCTTTTTATATAATATGGTGAGAATAATCGTCGGCACCCTCGTTTATACGGGTATGGGAAAACTCACTCCCGAGGACATAAAGCCGATTTTACAGGCCCAAAACCGCGCCGCCGCCGCCCCCACCGCCCCGGCGAGGGGGTTGTATTTGAAGGAAGTGGTGTATGGGTGAGGTAGCGGTTTTATCGGGAAAGGGCGGGTTTTACCCGACTTAGCCCGAACACCCGCGGAGGTAAGCGACTGCTTTTTCGATAAAAAACGGTTCGGATAAGCAATTTTACCAAAGCAACCGCAACACGAGAAAAGCGTTTATGTTGATAATCCTTTTGTTCGTGATTCGGGAGTAGAACGGCAAACGGGGAGTAAGGCAAACAAGCTTTTGTTTTTTGACCGGGTCGCCAAGCGCGCTTAAGATGCTTTTGTCATCGCAATCGGGTTAAGGAGAATTTTTCACGGTAAAGCAACTGTGCCTGAAACGCAGGCTTAACCGTTGGCGGATTCGTGTTTGGCTTTGAGGGACTATTGCCATGCGAAGCGTAGCGCAAGTTAACCGGAAAACAGCATCATCATACTTGCCAAGGATATGCGACTGTTGCGCTTTCCGTCTTGCCCCGGTTTGACCTTTTCGGAACAAACTGCGTTGTTTTGCCCTTCGGGGTTAAGCGCAACTTAGGGATAATGCTTTATTTACCGAGGTAATCAGCCGTTTTACCCTTCGGAATAACCTTTTGGACAAGCATTTGAAATTTCTGCAAAAAAAGATTGACAAAAATAAAGGTCGGTGTTATTATATATAAGCTGACTGCGGGGGAACAAACCGCCAAAGCAGTCAGCGCGTTAATTGGAAAATGAATAGAGAGTAATAAGGACGAATTAAATTCGACGAAAGTCAATTAATAAAAATGTAATTCAGAGCCGGATCGAAACTAAACTTTAAAAATTTAAATTTTTCAAAGAGT
>JAAYHF010000093.1 GCA_012727485.1 Eubacteriaceae bacterium | reverse complement strand
GGGGAGGGGCTTTTGGTATTTCATTATGACCGGGTCGGAAATTATAAGGCTGTCGTTTGCTTTTTTGTAAAATTACTTGATCGTTTTTAGACCGGGTCAAAATCACAAGAGCGAGGGCTTTTTAAAACTTCCTTCCATTATTTAAAAGCAAACTTGCCTTTATCATTGTGACCGGGTCACAACATGAAAAGCAGTCTTTCCATCATAGCCGGGTCACAATGAGCATTTTTACAAAATGACAAAGTCATTTTATGACTTTTTCATTTTTTGACCGGGTCAGAAATTATAGCGCTGTCACTTGCTTTTTTGCAAAAAAATTAGGTCATTTTATAACTTGGTCAGTTTATGACCGGGTCACAAAGACAAAAATCTAATCACAAGTCGAAAGAGAAAAAGCCTTCTTTAGTTTATGCGACGGGCATAGACGATAATATACACCTTGCGTGAAGTGCATATTGCGTTTTGTGATATACGGGGAAGATTTATCATTGTGACGGGTCACAATGAGTCTTTTTTACAAAATGAAAAAGTCTTTTTATGACTTTTTCATTTTCTGACCAGGTCAGAAATTATAAGGCTGTCACTTGCTTTTTGCAAAATGACTTAATCACAAAATGATTTGTCACTTTGTGAAAAACCGTGACGATACAAATTTTCTTTTATGCTCCTTCTAAATTTTGACCAGGTCACAATGAGTATTTTACAAAATAACAAAGTTATTTTATGTCTTTTTCATTTTCTGACCGGGTCAGAAATAATAAGGCTGTCACTCGCTTTTTGGAGCAGTTAAGCGAGAAGCACACCGTTGATTATGCGGGTAAACCCCTTTGGTACTTTGCGTACTCAAGGGCGGCAGTTTGTTTGCCATTGTGACCGGGTCACTTTACAAAAAAGATACTTCCTTCCATTATTGTTTGAAAGCAAACTTGTTTTATCATTGTAACCGGGTCATAATGGGTATTTTTACAAAATGATAAAGTCATTTTATGTCTTTTTCATTTTCTGACCGGGTCAGAAATAATAAGGCTGTCACTTAATTTTTGGAGCAGTTGGGCGAGAAACACACCGCCGATTATGCGGGCAAAAACCCTTTGGTACTTTGCGTACTCAAGGGCGGCAGTGTATCCATGGCGGATATAGTAAGAAGTATGAAAGTTTGCAAAATGTCCCGTTTTTGTGTAATCGGTTTTGTTAGTTTGTCCTTGTGACCGGGTCACAACATGAAAAGCAGTCTTTCCATCATAGCCGGGTCACAATGAGTCTTTTTTACAAAATGAAAAGTTCATTTTATGACTTTTTCATTTTCTGACCGGGTCAGAAATAATAAGGCTGTCACTTGCTTTTTGTGAAATGACAAGGTCATTTTTATGACTTAGTCATTTTAAGAACAGGTCAGAATTGTAAGAGCGAAGCTTCTTCGTTCTGACCCGGTCAAAATATAAAATACTCTTTTAACACGGATACCGGGTCACCTGCATAAGCTTACCTGAAAAGCACCTCCTTAGGGGCAAATTAGCCTTGAAAATATGGTCGGCTTGTTGCACGATAAAATTACCGAAAAAGCCTATTCCCGCCCCCCATAAGCTGAATTCAAACTCCTTTACTGCGCAAAACCTCCGACCCACTTCAAATAATACCTCACCGCCCACTACCAACTTCAAATCACCCCACCGCCACTCCCCCCGCCCACCCCAACACGGCGCAAACGGCAGTTTGCAGAAGCTTACCCAAAAAGAACCTCTTTAAGGGCAAATCAGCCTTGGAGATATGGTCGGTTTGTTGCATGATAAGACAGCCGCCGGAAAAGCCTATACCCGCCCCCGTGAAGATATACGCGCCGCCGCCCCCGAGGGAGGAGGACTTCTCGAAGCCGGTGGTCATCTCCAAAGCGAGGGAGATCGCACAGGCGATGTATTTATTCCCCGCCATGAACCCCGCCGCCCCCAGCGCCCCCGTGACAAGGGAGAAAAAGCCTATAT
>JAAYHF010000092.1 GCA_012727485.1 Eubacteriaceae bacterium | reverse complement strand
CGTTTGTTGTCGTTTGTTTTTTTGTTTTGCTTGTCTGCTGTTGCTGTCTTTTGTGGGGTAGTCATGGACTTAACGGGCTTGTTCTTTCGGGCTTGTCCTTTGGGGTTGCCCGTATGTCGGTTTTATGTTATCCTTCGCCGCTGTCGGTGTTTCGCAATGCCTTGGGGCTGTCGGTTGTTGCCGCTTCGGGTTGCTTTGTTGCTTTTTCCTTTTGTGCGGTTTTTCTTTTTGTTTTCCGTTGTTGCCTGTCTGCTGTTGCCGTCTTTTGTGCGGTAGTCATGGGCTTTACGGCTTAACGCTTTCGGTGCTTCCCTTATGCGGTTTCGCTTCGCTTGGCCTGTCGGCGTTCTGTGCGGGGGTGGTTTTTACAGCAAAGTGATCGGGTTAATCTCCACATAGGTATAGGAACTCACTTTCTTGCGTATATCGTCGTATTTCTCCCTTAAGGTCGCTTTCAGGGGGCTTTGGGCGGGCAGGCGCACCAAGATGTGATAGATATATCTGTTCTTTATCTTTTGGATAAAGGCGGGAGCGACATCGTAAACGGTGACGCCGGGGGTATTTTCGCAGAGCTTTTCTATTCTCTCCTGCATCATGGCCGCTTCCTTAAGGAGCTTATCCTTGTTTTCCCCGGTGATGAAAAAGCCTATTATCTCGGTGAAGGGGGGATAGTTCCTTTCCTTGCGGTAGGCTATATCGTAGGCGTAAAAGCCGGGATAATCGTGGGAGGCGGCATAGAGGATAACCGGATTGCCCGGCAGATAGGTCTGCAATATGACCCTTCCCCCCTTGAGCCTTCTGCCCGCCCTGCCCGAGGCCTGGGCGGTCAATTGGAAGGTGCGGGAGGCGGCGTTTATATCCGGGAAATTAAGGGAGCTGTCTGCCAAAAGTATGCCCACAAGGGTCACATTATCGAAATCAAGCCCCTTTACTATCATTTGGGTGCCTATGAGTATATCCGCACCCCCGGAGGCGAACTGACCCAAAATGCGCTCATGGGCTCCCGCAAAACCCGCTGTATCGGAATCCAGCCTTAATATGCCCGCTTCGGGGAATAACTCCCTTATGGCCTGCTCGATTTTCTCCGTACCCGTACCCATGAAGCGAATCTTATCGCTTCCGCAGGAGGGGCAAATGCGCTCCGGGGCCTTTTCGTAGCCGCAATAATGGCATCTGAGCCTGCCCTCCTTTGAATGATAGGTAAGGGAAACCTCGCAATTCGGACACATTTCTATATAGCCGCATTGACGGCAGAAAACATAGGTGTTAAAACCCCTGCGGTTCAGGAACAAAAGCACCTGCTGTTTTTTCTCCAAGGTCTGTTCTATGGCAAGGCGAAGCGGCTCGCTTATGGGAGAACGGTTGCCGCCCTTGAGTTCCTCCTTCATATCCACAATATCCACCGGGGGCATGGGTATGTCGTTCACCCGCTTTGTCAGGCGAAGCAGGGTATATTCGCCGTTTAAGGCGGCGTGGTAGGCGGCGGTGTCCGGGGTGGCGGAGGAAAGCAGGAGGGTTGCTCCCGTGGCGGCGGCGATGAATTTCGCCGTTTCAATCGTGTCGTATCTCGGGGAGGAGGAGGATTTATAGCTTGTTTCGTGCTGTTCGTCCACCACTATCATTCCCAATTCGGAAAAGGGCATAAACAGGGCGCTCCTTGCCCCCAAAACTATGCGGGCCTGCCCCCTTTTTATCTTCAGAAATTCGCTGTAACGCCGAGAGGGGGAAAGCGCCGAGTGCATTATCGCCGCGCTTTGACCGAATCTGCCCTCCACCAAGGCCATCATCTGCGGGGTGAGGGAGATTTCGGGCACCAAAAGCAGGCACTGCTTCCCCTGCTTTAACATATCCTCGAACATTTCAAAGAAAAGGCGGGTCTTGCCGCTTCCCGTAACCCCGAAAAGCAGAAATTTCTCCCCGATGGGCAGGGAGCGAAAAACCTCGAGGGCCTCCCGCTGTTGCTCGGTGAGGGGGCTTATATCGTCTTGGGAGGCGTTGTAAGTGCTTTTGGCATAGACCCGAGGGGTCAGGCTTATTGTGATGAGGTTGTTTTCCGTCAGGGATTTAAGGGCGGCAAAGCTTGCCTTGGTGGCCTCCATAAGCTCCTTTTTCGGGACGCTCTTTCCCTTCTCGAAAAGATAATCTATCACCGCGCGCTGACGGGCGGCCCGCTTGCCCAAAACGGCATAGTGGTCGGCGGGGGAGTTGTCCGGGGAGGTGAGGGATATATATTCGTCAAACGCCTCTCTGCCCTCGGCGGTGAATTCCTCGGTTATTTTAATTAAACCCCTTTGCTCTAAAGCGGCGGCGGCTGTCAATATCCGCTCGCCTGTTAGCCCCGTTTTGGAACGGATATAGGCCGCTTCCCTGCCGTAAGAACCCGTGAGGGCTTTAAGAAGCGCCCTTTCGTCTTCGTTTTCGAGCGCTTTCTCGCCTTCTTCGGGGTTATCGACCGCAAAATAGCGGGTGCGCTTTTTGAGCTTGTCCGCGGCGGGAAGCACACAGCGCAAAGCTTCGCCGTAGGAGCAAAAATAGTTGTTCCTTAAAAAGACTATCGTCTGCGCCAAATAGGCGGGAAGCACCGGGGAGGCGTCCGCAAGGGAAATGATCGGTTTAAGCCGCAAGGGGTCGAATTCGCTCACTCCCGAAACACTAACTACAAAAGCCTGCGATAATTTGTCATTTTTCCCGAAGGGAACGATAACGCGCATCGCAGGTTTTATGAGGTTTGAAAGTGCTTCGGGTATCGAATATTCGTATATTTTATCGGAAGCCGCCGAGGCGGAATCTATATAGACCTTGGCAAACGAATCCTTGAGATCTTCTCTCATTACCTTTTTTCTTCCGGTCTGCCTTCCCCGGGGATAATCTTGACCTTACCCTGATCAATCTCGTTTATGGCCATGGATACCTTGCTGATGTAGTATTCGTCTATTAGGGGGTCGTCGTTTTCGTAAAGCTGCTTTGCCCTTTTCGTCACCAATACGGAAAGCTTGTATTTGTTGTTCACCCTCTCCAAAAGGTCGTCTCTGGAGGGGCTTATCAGATTCTTATCGTCTGCTTTTTTCATTGAAATTTCACCTTCTCGCTTTCATTAAGGCACAGGAGTATTATAAAGGCAAATAATCCTATACTAAGTAATTTTACCCTCACAGCTCCCCAAAGTCAAGGAGCAACGGTTTATATCATTAAAAACCGCCCCCCGGGATAAAAAAAACTTTACAAACGCAAAATTTGGTATATAATGATTTCGATAGGAAGTGATTAATATGACAAAATGTCCGAACTGCGGATACAAATTCCTGGGAAAGATAGGCCGTCGCAAATACTTCTGCAGTAATTGTTTCTCGGAGATATTCATCTCGAATAACAAGGTGAAGGTTATGACCTTGAATGAAAAAGGCATTCCCTCTGTCGTCCAGATAACCACGGCCAAAGAATCCTGAATAGTCCGAAGAAGTACATAAGCCTCCCGCTTTGGCGGGGGGCTTTTTCTTGGTTTATGCCCGCAGGTGGGGGCTTGCTCGGTTTGTATCGCCTTGGCGGGGGATTTCTTGCCGAAGGGGAACGCCGAAGGCATGGGCTTGCCTTTGCTTTTGGCGGGCGGCTTTTACCGAATCGGGAGCTTTTCGGGGGGGATTTTCTTTTTAAGGCGACAGCGTATAATTGGGAATACTATAAAAGGCGGCATGATTTATCCCAAAAGGGAAATGTACTTTATCCAAGGCTAAGCTTAATAATAAAGAAGGATTGCCGTTTATCTTTAAGCAAAGGGTTTACTTAGCCTTAATTAAAGCGAACAGCTTTTTTGTAGTCAAAGCGGGGAAGTTTTTCCGTATCGGGAAATGGGTCAAGTTTTGCTCTTTGGGATATAACGCACAATAGAAACCATGAAAAGCGCCCTATTTACTTCAAGCGATAAAAGGAAACGCTCTTATTGTTTTAGCTTTGATTTGGATAGGGGGCGGCG
>JAAYHF010000091.1 GCA_012727485.1 Eubacteriaceae bacterium | reverse complement strand
TCGAAGTTTGCCTTGATTCCCTTTTCTTTTGGGGTGTTGCACTTGCTATTGTATAGTGCACAGGTCAGAACATAAAAACATATATGTTGCAAATTCACGAGTTATCCTCCCCCAAAATCCTTCACATACTTTGTCAAAATCTCAAAACTCCCAATCCCCCTCTTTAAAAAGAAATCATAAGACAACACTCCCCACCCGTAACGACGAAGCCACCCCGCCGCAAACCACAAAGCCCCCAAGTCAAAAGAAATAAGCTTCTTACAAAGACTATTTCCAATGTAAAGTATCTTCAACCTACAAAGCAATCTTCATAAAAATCCATTTTTTCACTTTCTGACCGGGTCACAATCCAAAGTAACTTCACCCTACAAAAAGGCTTCAAATAACCCTTTTTCCAAATGACCTTTGGTCATTTATGACCAAAGGTCATTTTGTGACCGGGTCACAACAAGAATACTTATACTGCAAAAACCCACGCCATAAAGCAAGAAAGTTAACCCCCCCTCCGCAGGGATTTCCTGTCCCGGTCTTTGCCCGTATGCCTTACCCCCAAAACAACGACCCCTCATCACCTCCCAACACCCGCTTTAAAAGAAATCTTAAAATAACACCTTCCACCCGTATGTGGAAGCCACCTCGCCCACATCAAGCCAAAGCGACCGAGCCAAGAGCAATAAGTTTCTTACAATTAAAGTAACTTCTCCTTACAAAAAGGCTTTATATAAACTTTTTTACTTTCTGACCGGGTCACAATGTAAAGTAATCTTTGACATACAAAGCAATCTTCATAAAAATCCATTTTTTCACTTTCTGACCGGGTCACAACAAGAATACTTATACTGCAAAAACCCACGCCATAAAGCAAGAAAGTTAACCCCCCTCCACAGGGATTTCCCGCCCCGGTCTTTGCCCGTATGCCTTACCCCCAAAACAGCGACCCCTCATCACCCCCCAACACCCGCCTTAAAAGAAAATCTTAAAATATCACCTTCCACCCGTATGTGGAAGCCACCTCGCCCACATCAAGCCAAAGCGACCGAGCCAAGAGCAATAAGTTCCTTACAATTAAAGTATCTTCACCTTACAAAAATGCTTTATATAATCTTTTTTACTTTCTGACCGGGTCACAATCAAAAGGATCTTCGACCTATAAAGCAGGCTTCATATAACCCTTTTTCCAAATGACCAAAGGTCATAAATGACCTTTGGTCATTTTGTGACCTTTGGTCATTTGGGATCTTTGGTCATTTTGTGACCGGGTCACAACAAGAATACTTATACTGCAAAAACCCACGCCGTAAAGCAGGAAAGTTCTCCCCTTACCGTAAAGGCGAGATCACCCCGCCCGCAAACCCAAAAATCCCAAAAACCTAATCCCGCCAAAGCCTAATCCCAACGACACAAAAACCTCTAACCCTCTTTGCCTTTACGATAACCAAATAAATCAAAACTTTTCTCCGCTTTGGATAAATTAAGGATTTAGAAGATGTTTAAGTTAAGGCATGGCTTTCGAAAGCGTCACTCAATGCAAAGAACCACCTTCTCAAGGCTTTAAGTCAACCGTCTTTCCCCCCTGCCTTTGCACTGCCCCACCGCTTTTTCTTTAATTACCACCCTTCTCCCCCTTATCGAATTGAATCAAAGCAATCCTCCCCTTCCTGACATAAGCCCAAAAAATATCCTTCGGCGTCAGTTTGGCGGCTTCAAGCTTTTCGCTGAGTTCTTTTTTGTGTTTTAAAGCCGCCTCGGTGAGTTTGCCGTTTTCTATCAGTGTTATGGGCATATCCTCATCGCCCACCCCGATGTTCACTTCCCCGTTTGTCTCCGCCACGGCGAAGCTTATCTCCTCCAGAGGAGGGCTTCCCGCACTTCGCAGTATGCGGATAAGGTCGTCCACCGAAAGCATCATCTCCCTTACCATCTCCTGATTTATCACCCCTCTTTCAACAACGCTCACCGCCCGCCCGCAGACCGCCGAACGCAGACGGGGGCTTTTCATCGTCAGATAGGAAAGAGCGCCCTGAAGAAAGGCCAAAAGAACAATGGATATGAGGAAATGGAAAAGGGGCTGATTGGGGTCGGTCAAAGGGCCGCTGGCCATATCCGCCATGAGCATGGTTACAGCCAGCTCGAAGGGCTGAAATTCGCTGAGCTGTCTTTTACCCATGAGCCGCAGAGCCGCTATAAGACAGGCATAAACCGTGAAAATGCGGGCAAAAATGATAATCACTGCTTTTTCCCTCTTTTTATGATATAATCTTTTTGTATATTTCCCGATTATCATTAACAAAAAAACTTGTGGTTATACGGCGGGGCGGGATATGGATATTGTGGGATTCTTCTGCGAATTGGGAGAAGCTCGGGAGGACAGATTATTTGCGGTCAAAACGGCCCTTTTGAAGTTTTTCGCCGATAAGGGCTGTTATTTCCATGTCCCCTCCCATGCGGAAGAAATATACAACGAATTCACCCTGAATAAAATGATCGGCCTTTGGGCGGGCAGGGAAGTGAATATTTTATCGGAGAAACCCTGTTTTTTGGAAGAAGCCGACAGGAATCTTATAGAAAGCATACTCGAAAGCCCGCTGATAAATCTTGCGGACGCGAAGGGCTCAATTATAGGGCGAATATACGAATATTCCATTCCCCGGGGCGAAAAGAAGGAAAAGGGGGCGATTTACACCCCGGAGGACATCTGCGAATATATGCGGGATATGATTTTCGAATCCGTTACGGGTTATGAGAAGATGACCGACCCCGCCTGCGGCTGCGGCGTTTTTTTGGAGGCCTTTTACGACTGCCTTATGGCAAAAAGATGCTTTATGGAGAGCGACGAGCTTATTTGGGAGACCCACAGGCAGATATTGGGCGAATGTATTTACGGCGCGGACAGCTCCCCCGAGGCGGTGGCTCTCTCTAAGATTATTTTGGCGCTCAAATATCCCCGCTGTTATATCAGTGAGAACATCGTCTGTCGGGACAGCCTTCTCTCCACTCCCCCCGCGCTCAAGGGCTTTTTCGACTATGTCATTTCAAACCCCCCCTATGTGGGTCATAAGGGGATACCCTCCGCTTACCGCAAAAAAATCGCGGAAAAATATTCGGCGGTTTTCAGGGATAAATCGGATCTTTCTTATTGCTTCTTCGCTCTGGGGGAGACGCTTTTGAAAAAGGAAGGAAAGTTGCTTTTCGTTACGGGCAGATATTTCGCCCAAAGCCGCCACGCCGAAAGCCTGAGAAGTTTCATCAAGGAGCGCTTCACCGTCAACGAAGCGGTGGATTTTTTCGGACTGCGCCCCTTCAAGACCGCCGGGGTTGACCCGATGATAATACTCATGACCAAGGGCGGGGATAAGGGTGATTTAATCGCCGTCAAATACGACCCCGCAAAGCCCTTCGATTTGATGAAAATAAGAAGGGCCGGGGTGGGAATAGTCCTAAGCAACGAGGAGCTGACCGCCGAGGGTTTCAATTTCCTTTCGGATTCCCCAAAAAGGGTGGCCGAGAAGGTCATATCCAAATGCACCATGAGCTTGGGCGAAGCGGGGCAGTTTTTCCAAGGGGTCATAACCGGCTGTGACAAGGCCTTTGTGACGGATTCCTACAATATGCTCAATTCAGACTGTATAAACGAAACCGGGCGCAAATGGATAAAAAGTCGGGATATCAGGGCGGAGGGGGTCTTTTTCGGGGATAAGTATGTGCTTTATACCAATTCTGTTCAGAATGCGGCCGATATGCCCGCCACCTTAGCCCGCCTGCTTGCCTTCAAGCCTCAGCTCATAAAGCGCCGGGAATGTAAAAAGGGTTCCCGCGAATGGTATGAACTGCAATGGCCGAGGAAAAGCGAGCTTTTCGAAAACCCGAAGATAATCTTCCCCTATAAAAGCGAGGGCAACCGCTTTTTATACGATGAGCAGGGCTACTTTTTTTCGGCGGATATCTACGGCTTTGTTTTGAATGAAGCCCTGCGGGGGTCTTTGGAGCTTAAGAAACTGACCTATCTGCTCAACAGCCCCCTCTACGACCGATATTTCAAAACCTTCGCCAAAAAGCTGGGCGGGGCGCTTTACGAATATTATCCGAATACGGTGCAAAAGCTGATGATCCCTCCCCTTGAGGTGATAAACGGCTTTGAGAATATAAAAGATGCGGAGGCTTATTTCAATGAATAGTAAGAATAAAAAGTTAAGGTTTTTTGCCCTTATTTTCGCCTTGGGGTTGGTTTTTTGCTCCTGTGAAAAGGTTCAGGCGCCGGGGAGCGTCACGGGTATGTATATGAATTTGACCCTTTCCTTCGGGGAGGTTTCGGGCAGTTACACCGGGCAAGTCGCAACCCCAAATGGCGCAGACGGGGACGCAAACGAAGGGCAATTTATCCCCGACGGCGATGGTATTTTTACCGCCGCTTCCGAGGGGGGCGCGGATTGGTATTACGACGGCGCATGGGTTCAGGGGCATTTTTCGGGCAAGGGTACCCTCGGTTATGTGGGCGGCTCGGTTTACAGCGGCGAATTTGCCGAGGATTACCTCAACGGGCAGGGCGCTCAGACCAACGCCGAGGGGGTCATGATCGAAGAAGGGCTCTATGAAAAGGGGGTTTTAATCGAAGGAACCCTCAGGGATAATATGGGCAACATTTATTACGAGGGCAGACTCAACGAGGGATTTTTGGCGGAAAGTGCGGAGGAACGAGCCGAGAGGATCGCCCGTTACTGCTCCGCTTACACCCCCTTTGACTGCGAGGGCTGTCTTGCGGGAACGCAGAAGGCCGGAACGAAGGTCGTCTACGAGGGTGTGGTGGACTATGTCTGGCCCCTCGAGGACGAAAAAGCCTGCTTCGACGAATTTTCCCTGAAATGCGAGGGCGGCACGGGCTGGGTAATGGTTATGCGGTATCACCTGAGCAGCGGCGAGAAAAGGGTCGTAATGGGGGAAAAAGTAACCGTTTACGGGGTTATCGTATACACCACCACCGAGGACGGTGGGGAGCTTTATGATGCGCCGGTGATTTATGCCATTTAAGTTCAAAACACTAACGAAATAACTACGCTTTTTTCGGTCTTTAGTTATACCGAAGGGCGGTTTTCAGGGGTGAAATCTCGCAGGAGATGTACGAGCAAAAGTTCACGCCTTTGGCGTGAACCTTGAAATAGATTCGTAAGAGTTCACGCAAGGCGTGAACTCTCAAAATTCGGCATCGCCGAATTTTTGCATCGCCGAAATTATGTCCTTACGGAAACGCAAGAAAACGCAGAAAATGAACGCACAAAGGAGATTTACCCTAATCCTTCCCGGAAAATGGCGTTTCTCCGAAAGTTTTGCGGAAACTTACCCGACGGCGGTTTCCCGTGTTGAAATCTCGTTGTGAGTACCCCCACCCACTCCAAAAACCACAAACAAAACCAATCTCTCTTTCAAACAAAAAACAGCGAGTTTAATTCCTCTACAAATCAAAAAGTTTTTTTCAAGAAAGCAACGATGTCAGTCATGCCTCCATTTTACGCAAGCAGCCCCCCGCACACTCCCCTCAAACCCCCTTCAAAAACCCCATAGCAAACCTCGCCGCCCCATACATCCCCGCCTGATGCCCCAAAGAAGCGATGACGAATTTCGTTTCCCGACAGGGGTACATGACCGAGCGGCGATAACTTTCGACAATCTGTTCAAGGTAATAATCCCCGCCCCCCGAAAGACCACCGCCGATGATGAAAACCTCGGGGTCGCAGATGGCGGCGGCGCAAGCCAAGGCCTGCCCTAAAATATCGGCGGTCAGCCGCACCGTCTTTATCGCCGCCTCGTCCCCCGCCAAGGCCTGTTCGAAGATAATCTTGCCGCTCAGTTCATCGCAGGATAAAAGGGTGCTTTCCGGGTGAAGACCCATTTGCTCCTTCGCCGTTCTTACCATTCCGCGGGTGGAAACATACTGCTCAAGACAGCCCCTTCTGCCACAAGTGCATTGTTCGATCTCCCGGGGGTTCACCGTCATGTGACCTATTTCCCCGCCGGCACCGTTAGCGCCGTTCACCACTTGCTCACCGAAGATAAAAGCTCCCCCCACACCCGTACCCAAGGTGACCATGAAGGCCCCGCCCCCGCAGTTCCTCGCGGCCCCCTGCCACACTTCGCCCAGTGCGGCGGCGTTGGCGTCGTTCAATAAAAATACGGGAAAATCGGTCAGTACAGCCATTTCCCCCGCCGCGTCCTTCCTGCCCCAACCTAAATTGACACAACCGTTCACCATTCCCCCCGCCTCCACGGGTCCCGGTACGGCCATACCCATGCCCAAAATCTTCGCCCCCGGCTCAAGCTCCCCCGAAAGCGACTTCACCGCCCGGGCAATGTCAGGGATAATCCGCTCTCCGCCCCCCGAGGTCACGGTGGGAACGGTTCTTTCCGCGATGAGTTTTCCTTCCCTGTCGAAAACCCCCAACTTTGTGGACGAGCCGCCCACATCTGCGCCGAATATGTATTCCATTTTCTTCTCCCGATTGATTTGTTTGTTTTTGATTGGGTGGGTTTGGTTGGTGGTGTGTGGGATTTTGTTTTTTGACCGGGTCACAAAACAAATAATGTTAAAACCACAACCCCCAACTCTTACAGCGTTATTCAACATTCTCCTGCCCTAAGTTTCCGGCATCAAGAACGCCCTCTTTTTTGACTTTTTTCATTTTGACCGGGTCACAAAATAACCAAGTAAATTATATACGGTCTTTATCATCGTTTCAAAATTCCGACCCGCAGAATGTTTCACTTGCCCTATTTTTTCATTCTGACCGGGTCACAAAAAAAACAATGTTAAAACCACAACCCCCAACTCTTACAGCGTTATTCAACATTCCCCCCGTCCTAAAAGTTCCGACTTAAATAACCCCCTCTTTTCTGTACCATTTTCTTTTCCTACCCATGTCACAAAGCAACCATGTTTCAGCCAAAGCAATCACGAACCCTTTACCCAAAAGACCATATCACTTTTTTAAAGTAGGGAAAGGGGCTAAATCGGGTTTCCCTGACTTTTTCATTTTTGACCGGGTCACAAAACGACCTTTTGAATTATCACGGTCTTTTCATCGTTTCAAAATTACGACCCGCAAAAAGGTTTCACTTGTCCAATTTAATTTTCATTCAGACCGGGTCATAAAGTCACTATATTTCAGCCAAAGTGTTCACGCAAAACCCTTTACCAAAATGACCATGTCACTTTTATAAAGTAGGGGTAAACGCAAAACGGGATTCACTGACTTTTGCTTTTCTGACCGGGTCACAAATTAAACCATGCCAAACCACAATCCCAAAATCGCGCATCATTATTCAATGTTTCCCGCCATAAGTTTCCGTCTTTAGAACGCCCTCTTTTTTGACCTTTTTCATTTTAGACCGGGTCACAAAGCAACCATATTTCAGCCAAAGGGTTCACGCAAACCTTTTGCCGAAATGACCATGTCACTTTTATAAAGAAAGGAAAGGGGCTAAATCGGTTTTTCATTTTTGACCGGGTCACAAAGCGACCTTGTGAATTATTCACGGTCTTTTCATCATTTCCAAAACTCGAACCGTAAAAACACACTTGCCCTATAATTTTTCATTCTGACCGGGTCATAAAACAAACTATGTCAAAACTGCAAACCCAAACCACGCACAGCGTTATTAAACATTCCTCCACCCTAAAATTCCGGCTTTAATAACGCCTCTTTCATTAGCCTTTTTTCCATTTTTGACCCGATCACAAAGCAACCATATTCAGCCAAAGTGTTCACGCAAAACCCTTTACCCAAAAGACCATGTTACTTTTATAAAGTAGGGGTAAGCGCAAAACGGGATTCCCTGACTTTTGTTTTCTGACCGGGTCACAAAACAATCATGTCAAATTACAAGCCCTAACTCGCACAGCGTTATTCAATATTCCCCCGCCCAAAGTTCCGTTTTCAATAATGCCTTCTTTCCTTCGCCCTTTTCTTTTCCGCCCCGGGTCACAAAGCAACCATATTTCAGCCAAAGTGTTCACGCAAAACCCTTTACCAAAATAACCATGTCTCTTTTATAAAAAAAGGGATAAGCGCAAGTTAAGGTTCCCTGCCTTTTGCTTCTCGACTTTTTCATTTCAGACCGGGTCACAAAACAACCGTGCCAACCACTTGTTCAAAGAGCAATACCGCAACCCCCTCCCCGTAACAAATCAAAACTTACACTTCGCTTTATTTTCACAATCCGTTTTCCCTTACCCCGCCATAAACCGCCCATGTCACATAAAAAAGGGCAAGAGCATAAACCCCGTTTCCTGCTTCCCGCCCCTTTGTCTCCCCGAAAAAGCGAGAAAACATATTCCGCCGACCCCGCAAGCCATCCTCGTCCCGTCGCAAAAGTTCTCCCGACTCGCCCCGTCGAACTCTCTTAAATCCTTCCCTTGTCCGCCAAGGCAATTCGCTCAAATCAAAGGCGACATCGTCACTGCGCCTTTTTGACTTTAAGCAAATCTTCCTTTTTCTCCTTGAGCTGTCTTTTGTTTTCCTCCATAAGCGCAAGGGCTTGCTTCATTTCCTCCTGCGCCTTGGTGAAAAGCTCCGAGATGTAATCCATGCTCTTGGCCTGAATACGGATTACCTGAGATTCGGCCTGCTCTATCATGTCCTCGGCCCTTTGGTTTGCCTGCTTTGTGATGTTTTGGGCCTCCAAAAGCTGATTTTTCTGCTCTCTGGCGTCCCTTATCATACTGCCCGCCTCAAGCTTGGCCTGACGGCGTATCTTTTCCTCGTTGTCTTTTATTCGGCTCGCCTCGCTGATGTCCTCGGGTATGGCGGCTCGAAGCTCGTCTATGTAATCCAATATCTCGTCCCTCTCCAACATCACCCGACTTGTGAAGGGTACATAGGCGGCGTTTTCAATCTGCATTTGCAACTTGTCCAATATATCGAAAATTTTCAATCGCCCTTCCCTCCGTATCTTTCTTTTAAGGCTTTCTGCACATTCGGCGGCACCATATAGGAGGTGTCCCCCTTGAAATAGGCAATTTCCTTTACTCCGCTGCTGGAAACATAGGAATAAATGACATTCGTCACCATCAGAACGCTTTCGACCTTGTGGTTAAGCTCCCTGTTGGTTATTGCCATTTGGAACTCCGCATCGAAATCCGTCATGGCGCGCACTCCCCGCATTATGGTATGTATTCCGACCTTCTCGCAGTAATCCACCGAAAGCCCCTCCCAATGGTCAACGATGACGCTCTCGGCGTACCATTTCCCCTCCATGGCCTCCTTTAGCATATCCATGCGCTCCTCAAGGGTGAAGGCATAGGTCTTTCTGTGGTTTACCATCACCACGATGTTCAGCCTTCCAAACATCTTCACTCCCCTCTCGATGATGTCCAAATGTCCGTTTGTCACCGGATCGAAACTGCCGGGGTAAACTGCGCCTTCCATAATTCCTTTTCCTTTCTGTTTGTAACTGTATTGGCCGAAACGGCGTATAATTGATATTTATTTTATAAAGTTGTTTTCCCAATCGCACCCGTTTGTTTTAAGCTCGGGCTTTGCATGTTTTTTTAACGGCGAATACTTTGCGGCTTTTGTCATACTTAGGTATCGCACAACAAACCCGCTTAAGGCGCTTAACCTTGCCAGAAAGTCCTTTTATGCCGCTTCGATAACAAAGGCATCGGAGGGCTTTCGTCGCAAACGGAAACCCAAAAGACCGCAGATAACATTTTAACCCGTCTTTTACGGTCTTTTCCCTTCGGAAAAAATCAATCAACCGATCTTTAACAAATGGCTTAAACTCTTATACCGCAAGACGGACAACCGCCCCCGCCGCAGGATTAACCGCCGCCCCGCCCTTTCCTTCCTTGTCTCGCAAGAACACCCCGAAACAACATCGAACGGCACAACCTCATCGGAGGGCTTTCCCGTAATAGTGAAACGCTTCGCTACAAGCGGAAACCCAAAAGACCGCAGATAACTTTTATCGTCTTTTTGCACTCTTTCACTTCGGAAAACAAATCAATCAACCGACCTTTGCCAAGCGGCTTTTGTCCTTATATCACGGACAACCGCCCTCCGCCGCAGGATTAACCGCCGCACCGCCCTTTGTTTCCCTGCCCGTAGGAGGCTTTCACGCACTTCTTGCCCACGGCGCTTTTTTACGCAAATATTATAACCTATCGGTCAGCCCCGGGGAAGTTTTGCCGCAAGGAATAGGGTAATAAAAAGGCAACGAATAAGGGCAAGTCCACGCCTTGCAAAGCCAAAGCCCATAAAACCGCCTTCGACGCTTAGTTCCTCACAAGCGGCAGTCATACCGCCCCCCGCCGTGTGGCTAAACGCCGCCCCGCCCCTGCTTTTCTTGTTCCGCAAGAACACCCCGAAGCAATTTCGGAGGGCGCAACCTCATCGGAGGGCATTTCCCGTTATAACGAAATCTTCACCGCAAGCGGAAACCCAAAAGACCGCAGATAACTTTTATCGTCTTTTTGCACTCTTTCCCTTCGGAAAGCAAAGCAAATCCACCGCCCTTAGACCTGCTCTTGCCCCGCATTACCCCGATAGACATAAAACTTCACCGTCGCCGCCGAATACTTCTTTTCCCTTAAAAGCTCGTACTGTTCCGGGAGGGTTTCCTTCGTTTTGGAACTGCGCTCGGTTATGAGTATGCCGCCCTCCTTTAAAAGACCCCTTTGGGATATGACCTTTGCCAAGCGGCTTATGTCCTTGTATTCGTAGGGCGGATCAATGAATATCATGTCGTATTCCCCGAGGTGGGTGGCTATGAAATCCTCCGCACTGCGCCGCAGGGCCTTGAACCTTTCCGGCTTTCTCGTGCGCTCGATGTTCTTTAATATCAGTGCGAAGGCCTCCTTGGATTCGTCTATCAAAGTCGCCCTTGCCGCCCCACGGCTCACCGCCTCTATGCCTATTGCCCCCGTACCCGCAAAAAGGTCTAAAAACTCGGTTTTTTCGTTTATATAAACCCTCGCTATGTTGAATATGTCCACCTTCACCCTGTCCGAGGTGGGTCTTATCGCATCTCCCTTGGGGGATAAAATGGGTATTCCCTTCAGTTCTCCCGCATTTACCTTCATTTTTAAACCCTGCCTTTCCGCAAGAAGCCTTTCAGCCGATTTTGGCGGATATGACCCTGTCCAACCCGGCCAGATCCTTTAGTGTTTCGATTGTGTTAAATCCGCAACCCGAGGCTATTTCCCTGACCTGTACGGCCTGATCCTCCCCGATTTCCGCAAGGATTATCCCCCCGTCGTTCAGATAGTCGGGGGCATGGGCGAAAATACTCCGATAATAGCTCAACCCGTCCGAACCGCCGTAAAGGGCCTCGTAGGGCTCCCATTGCCTTATCCCCGGGGGCAGGGCGTTCATGCCGTCGGAGGATATATAGGGGGGATTGGTCAGTATCATATCGAATTTTAACCCGCAAAGTCCGTCGAAAAGGTCGCTTTCTATCAGCTTTACCCTGCCTGTCAGCCCCAAATTTTCGGCGTTTTGGGAAGCGACCTCCAGAGCCTCGGCGGAAATGTCGGAAAGCACCACGGTGGCGTTTTTCAGCTCGCAGGCCATGCTCAAGCCTATCGCCCCGCTGCCCGTTCCCAAGTCGAGTATGGAAATATCCCCCTTCATGCCCCCCGCGATCCTCAGGGCTTCCTCCACCAAAATTTCCGTATCTCCCCGGGGGATCAAAACACGCTCGTCCACCGCAAAGGTGTTTTTGTAAAACTCCTTCTTGCCGGTTATATAGGCGACGGGTCTGCCGCAGAGCCTTTCGGTGACGCTCTCGTTTATCATCAATATTTGCTTTTCGCTGAAAATTTCGTCCCTGTGGGCGAGAACCCTTTCCTTTTCCCAATTAAGCACATGGGCGACAATGAGCAAAGCGTCCAGCCCCGGGGTTTCAAAACCCGACTCCTTCAAGGCGCGGGTGATGTCGGCTATCGCATAATCCAAGGTTATTATATCGGTGAATTTTTCCTCTTTAGCCATTCGGTTTCCTTTATTATTTGTTGCATCATCTCGGGAGCATATTCCGAAATGTTCTAACCACAATGTATTATATCCGTGAACCGCTGAATCCACTTAGTTTATGTGGAAATTTATGTAGACTGTTTGAGAGTTTACTCTGAAACAGTTTTACTCTGAAAGAGCTTACCATTAGAGCGTAACTCCGAAAGGGTTTGCTTTTAGGGAGTTTCCTCTTAGAGAGTTTCCCTCGGAGAGTTTGCTCCGAAAGGGTTTTCCGTAACCACCGGAATTTAAATTCTTATTCCTATGGTCTTTACATTCCAATGGAATCAAAGTCACAATGCAATGGACTTCACATTCCACGGAATCAAATACTCATTCCGATGGAATTCACATTCCAATGCCGCCGAAATCAAATTCTTCATACCAAAGGATAAAATACCCAATGTAATAAATCCGAAGAAATATTTTCCTTTGGGAATTTCTTTCCTTGTGCCGATATTCCCGAAAGAAAACCGACTTAAAGAGTTTCGGCTTTATTTAACATATCCGAAAGCTTGGGCAGTACATACTCGAAATCAACCCCGTACCACTGCTTTTTACCGCCCTCGTAGGTAATCTTTATGCTTTCGGCGGTGAAAAGGGCGGCCAAGGAAAGGGATTTTTCGAGGGTAAGCCCGTTCATCAGCGCACCCACGCAGGCGGAAGCGAATATGTCTCCCGTGCCATGGTAGCTTGCGGGAACGCGGTCGTGGTCGAAGGAATAGAAGCTTCCCTCCTTTGGGTTGAAGGTGACGACGCCGGTCTTGCCTTCTTCATAGGCTATCCCCGTAAGGCAGGGGCGGCGCACTCCCATGTCCGCGAAGCGCTTCAACAAATCCTCTATATCCTCTTTTTTATAGGGGGGTTTGATGAAAGGAACGCCCAGCATGAAGCAGGCCTCCGTTATATTCGGCACGATAACGTCCGCCTTGGCGCAAAGGGAGGCCATGGCCTTGGCAAATTCGGGGGTAAATCCGGGGTAAAGCGCACCGCCGTCTCCCATGACGGGGTCAACGAATATGGTGTTGTTCTCGTTGCCGAATTCGTCGAAGATGCCGCAGACAATCTCAAGCTGATCGAAACTGCCCAGATAGCCCGTATAAATGGCGTCGAAGCCCAAGGCTTCCTTCTTCCAATGGGCGGTTATTTTTTCTATCTCGCTCGTCAAATCGAGGAAGGTGTAGCCGGAAAACATGGTGTGGGTGGAAAGCACCGCGGTGGGTATGACCGCCGTTTCGACGCCCATGGCCGAGATAATCGGCAGAGCCACGGTGACGGAGCATTTTCCCACGCAGGATATGTCCTGAATTGTTACTATTCTTTTCATAAATACCTCCTTCAATACAGTTTACAAGGATATTTGCATCTTACCAACGGGTAATGCAATTTTTTCTTTTGATTCATCTTTAATTATACATCGCGATAGTATATGAAGCCAAACAATAATCGGGTTTACATAATATTTAAGTTTGCAAAAGTATTGCGTTTGTGAAATTGCGTTTATTTGTCGGCGTTTTTCTTTGCTGTCTTTTTGTCGATATAAGGAATGGAGCTTTTGTAATGAGGTAAAAAGAAAATGCTTTGCTTTGTGTACATTTATGAACAGGGTTTTGTGCGTAAGCGGGGGGTTTGATTTTTGTGACTTTTGTTGTTGTCGGGGGTTAATGGGGCGGGGAAGGGGAGGTGGGAAATGGAGATATGGATTTCTTGGAATGACAGGGGTACAATCTTAAGGGTGGGATTTTTTCGTTTTGACCGGGTCAGAGATTTAAGCGATGTTTTTTACATTGTGACCGGGTCATGGCATGAAGGAAAGGCACTTTTTATAATTCTGACCGGGTCAGAAAATAAAGAAAAGGCACTTTTATCATTCTGACCGGGTCAGAAAATATAAGGCTGTCACTTGTTTTTTGCAAAATGACGAAGGTCATTTTATGACAAAGTCATTTTTAGACCGTGTCAGAACCTTAAACAAGGTTTTTTACATTCTGACCAGGTCAGAATTTTAAAGGCTATTACTTGCTTTTTTACGATATGAAAGGTCACTTCGTCAAAAGAAACTTCCACGAAACGAATCTTTTATTTCGCTACGAAATAAGCAAATTCTGTTTTCCCGTTTTGACCGGGTCACAAAATGAATGTACTGTTTATCATTCTAACCAGGTCAGAAATTATAAGGCTTTCACTTGCAAAATCACAAGGCCATTTTTAAACCGGGTCAGAACCTTAAACAATGTTTTTCACATTGTGACCGGGTCAGAAAATGAAGAAAAGATACTTTTATCATTCTGACCGGGTCAGAATTTTAAAGGTCTATTACTTGCTTTTTTGCAAAACGACCAAAGGTCATTTTATGACCGAAGGTCATTTTACGACAAGGGCAGAACCTTAGACAAGGTTTTCCATTGTGACCGGGTCAGAAAATAAAGGTCACAAAATAAAAGCCCGTCACTTGTTCTTCGAAAATGTCCATTAACCAATCCCCCAAAAAAGCTCCAACCAAATCCCCCGCAAATATCAATCGCCTGCCCCTTCCTCCCCCGAAGCCGCCTTACAATCCTTACCCCTACTCGCAATACCTCTCCAAAGCCCCCCTCGCCGCCGCCAAATATTCTTCTGCCGTGCGCTCCACCGTAACCGCAGCCCCGTAGCCCTCCGCCTCGTCGTAACCGTAGGGTTGACAGGATTCCAACATCAAACAGCCCCCGTAAGCGGTCTTATTTAAGGTAGCAATCAGCCGCGGCCAGTCGATTATCCCCTCCCCGGGCAGAAGGTGTTGATCGACCTTCCCGTCGTTGTCGTGCAGGTGAACGGCGTAAATGCGCTCGGAAAACTCCTCCAAAAGGCTCAGATCCCCCCCGGAAGCGACATTGTTATGACCGCTGTCAAAGCAAACCCCGAGGCGGCTGTCCGCCAAGCCCATTATCCCGCGGAAAGCCTCGTTGTCCGCCAAATTCTCCAAACATATCACCGCACCGCCGCCCGCCGCCGTGTCCGTTAAGGTATTGAGCCTTTCGATGAAAAGCTCCCGATTTCCCCCCAAGGGTATTCTAAGCTCAAAGGGGTGCATGACGATTCGGCTTATGCCCGCCCCCGCCGCCGATGCGATGCTTTCATTATAAAAATCAAAGCATTTCTTCCCTTTTTCATCAAAAAACCAAAGAGCATCGCAGCCGTAATAGGGAAGGTGGGCGTTTTCTATCCTAAGACCCATTTCAAGGGCGCTTTTAAGTTGCTCTTCCTTTGTGCCGTCACTCTCGGAAAACTCGTCTCCCCACCATATACACACACTGTCAAACCCCGCCCCCTTAATGAGCCGCAACTTCTCCGAAAAGGGCAAAACATAGCCAAACCATGTGAATATACCTCTGCTTACCCCGGGATTTTCTTTGTTCATTGTCATTGCTTCCTTTTTCTGTTATTTTGTTCTGACGGAATAATACCGTTTCCGTATTTTCTTGCGTCAGTCTATCCGTGAGGCGACCACGATCTGCCTGCGCTTTGTATTCGCCCCCAAATCGCCACAAAGGACAAAACCTCCCGTCAACAGCTAAAAACCTTTTCCGTTTTGCCATAAAACCCATGTGAGATTTCAACACTGAAAACCGCCGTCGGGAAGTTTCCGCAACACTTTCGGAGAAACGCCATTCCGGGAAAGCTTGGGGGTTAATTCCCTTTATGCGTTCATTTTATGCGTTTTCTTGCGTTACCGCAAGGGCAAAAATTCGGCGATGCCGAATTTTGAGAGTTCACGCCTTGCGTGAACTCTTATGAATCTATTTCAAGGTTCACGCCAAAGGCGTGAACCTTTTTCCGCTTTGTCCGTATAACCCCTGCGAGATTTCACCCCTGAAAACCACCCTTCGGTATAGGGGAAACTATGTAAATCCGACACCCGGAAAAAGTTATCCCGGAAATTCAAATAAGCAAAAATTCAGCTTTACGCCTTGCAAAAATTCGCCCTTGGCGAATTTTCAAAGTTCACGCAAAGCGTGAACTTTTACGAATCTATTTCAAGGTTCACGCCAAAGGCGTGAACTTTTGCCCGTAAACATTATCATTGTGACCAGGTCAAATTTTTAAAGGCTATTACTTGCTTTTTTACGATATGAGAGGGTCACCTCACAAAAGAAACTTCTCCGAAACAAATCTTTTATTTCGCTACGAAACGAGCAAATTTTGTTTTTCCGTTTTGACCGGGTCACGAAATAAAGATAAGATACTTTTTTATCATTTTGATTAGGTCAGAAAGTATAAGGCTGTCACTTGCTTTTTGCAATTAGGTCACGATGAAGGAACATTACTTTTAAGATGCTGACCCGGTCAAAAAGATAAAAAGCCTTTTCTCTGTTTTGTGACCTGATTGTAAAAAAGTGAGTGATAGCTTTTTATTTTGTGACCCGGTCAAAAAATGACCTTCGTCACTTCGTAAAAAACGCACACTACCCACTCCAAAAATCTATTATCTCTCCAACCCGATCACCTCATTAAAATATCACATTACCCCCCCTCCCTCCCTAATAAAAGCTCC
>JAAYHF010000090.1 GCA_012727485.1 Eubacteriaceae bacterium | reverse complement strand
TTCCTTATGATTGATTTTTCCAATCTTATTATATCGAAGTTTGCCTTGATTCCCTTTTCTTTTGGGGTGTTGCACTTGCTATTGTATAGTGCACGGGTCAAAATAATAAGTCGGTTTAGGGATAGGTTTTTCACAAGTTGACCGGGTCAGAAAGAAAAAATGAAGTTTCGTTTTTTCGAGGTAACCGGGGTTTATTGATAAAACTAAAGTATGTTAAGTGGGATTTTTCTCATAATGACCGGGTCACGATGGCTAAAGTAGTCTGCGGCTGAAGTAATTTGACATTATGACCGGGTCAAAATAACAAGTCGGTTTAGGGATTGTTTTTTTACAAGTTGACGGGTCAGAATGGGAAGACAAGTTTCGGCTTCATTGGGCTGTCATACAATTTGTTATGGTGTTCAATAATATGAAAACGGTTTTACTTTTTGACCGGGTCACAATGGGGGAAATACATAGGTTTACAACAGGGATTTTTATTTTATCGTGGTGACCCGGTCGTAATGAAAAATCGTCTTATCGTTTGTGGTTAATCGGTTTGGTTGCAGGAAATAGGAATAAGCAATAATAATATGGTTTTGATTCTTTGACCGGGTCAGAATATAAATGGAGCTTTCCTTGATCTTAATTTCATACTTTGTGGCTCGGTCAAATCGAAAAGTATTGTTTTTTAATTTGTGACCGGTCACAATGCGAAAACAGTAACCTTACCGATTTTCTTCAAAAGTCGGGGGTTTATCATTATGACCGGGTCAGAAATGAAAAACTACTTTCCTTTATATATCATTCTTCCCTTCTTACTTTTATAAACCGTAATCGAAGAACTTTGCCTTATGACCTCGTCGCAATCGAAATTTCGCTTATGGTCAGTTGATTTATCGTTATGACCGGGTCAGAAAAAGAACAACTTCAAAGCTTATTATGTTTCCTTAATATAGTTTTCCGCTCTCCCCCCAAAACCACCATAAAAACAATATGAAAGAAAAATTTTCCCATTCTGACCGGGTCACAACGAAAAACAAAATAACCGTCAAAGCCCATACATAATTCTTTCTATCTTATAAATACCATTTTCCCAATTTCGACAGAGACCAATAAGTAAGTTTACAGTCTTATCGTTATGACCGGGTCGGAATCGAAAAACAGCTTCCGAACGCAAAAGCCCCTTATATAGATTTTCCCATTTTGACGGGTCAGAAAAACCACCCCTAAGCAAGCCCCTAAACGCATTTTCCACATTCATCATAGATCCGAAAAGGCGGATAAGGGAGCGATTTGCTTTAAGTTCCGGACCCGGTCACATTGAAAAATCTCTGCCCGCCCCCACAATCCTATCCCCCGTATACATAAAGCGTTTGTTCAAAGCAAAGTCTTATATATAGGAGGTCGCTTTGATTCTATTTCGCTTCCCGACCCGGTCATTTCAAAACCGCCATTCCTCATAACAAAAAGGTATTCTGCCAAATAGCAAAAATACGTATATACTCATCAACCGACAGGACCCCTCAATACATCGTCCGACCCTAAAGTCGCCCCTCCCCCTTGAAATAATCGCACATATCCCTGACCGGACAGGCATCGCAAAGAGGTTTTCGAGCGTGACATATCTGCCGACCGTGCCATATCAGCCTGTGGTGCATATCCGACCAGCTCTTAATGGGCAAGGCTTCGTTGAGTTGAAGTTCGGTTTTCTCCGGGGTTGCGGCTTTGGCAAGACCAAGTCGGTTGGCCACACGGAATACATGGGTATCCACGGCAATGGCGGGAATCCCGAAGGCGTTGGAAAGCACCACATTCGCGGTTTTCACGCCCACCCCGGGCAAACGCAACAGCTCCTGCTTCGTGCCGGGCACCTCCCCCCCGTATTCGCTGTCCAAAATTTGCGAAAGGGCGATGATATGCTTCGCCTTGGTTTGATAAAGTCCGCAGGGGCGGATAATCTCCGCAAGCTTCTCGTAGCCGAGGGAAAGCATTTCCGAGGGACTCTCCGCCCGAGAGAAAAGTTTGGCGGTGACTTCGTTTACCCTTTTGTCCGTACACTGGGCGGAAAGCACGGTGGATATGAGCAGACCGTAGGCGCTTGCGAAGTTCAGCCCGCACTTTGCGTCCGGGTAGGCGGCGGTCATTCTTTCGATGAATTCGGGGATTTTTTCTTTTTCCATGGGATAATTATAGCAAAAATAAAAGGAAGTTCGTTTTCTGACCCGGTCACTTTGATAAATACATCATCATTGTGCTTGCTTTTCCTGTGAGTTACGACTTATTCCGCTTACACGGTCATGAAAGGAAGGTCTACTCCTGCGCTTTATGGACACGAAGGAAAGGGCTATTGTTTACCGCATAAAAATCAATATAGAAGCAACCGCCCTATTTTGCTGTAAAACTTTCATATTAAAATCGCTTTTGGTGCTTCACTTTAGCGCCTCACGATGAATAAAAGCTTTCGCATTCTGACCCGGTCACTTTGATAAATACTGTATTATTGTGCTTGCTTTTCCTGTGAGTTCCGACTTATTCCGCTTACACGGTCATGAAAGGAAGGTCGTCTCCCGCGCTTTATGGACACGATGGCAAAGGCTATTGTTAACCGCAAAAAATCAATATAGAAGCAACCGCCCTATTTTGTTCTAAACTTTAATATCGAAATCGCTTTGGTGCTTCACTTTAGCACCTCACGAAGAATAAAAGCTTTTCACATTCTGACCCGGTCACTTTGAAAAATACCGCATTATTGTGCTTACTTTTCCTGTGAGTTACGACTTATTCCGCTTACACGGTCATGAAAGGAAGGTCAACTCCCGCGCTT
>JAAYHF010000089.1 GCA_012727485.1 Eubacteriaceae bacterium | reverse complement strand
GGAAAGGGGGATTAGTTACAGAGGGGGAGTGGGGGTTGAGGAAGGGAACGGGGTTGGAATTGTAAGATTTCTTTTGGAGGAGATTTATCGGAGTGAAAGGGGCAGGATCATAAAAACGATAAAGGTTTATTTATCAATGTGACCGGGTCACTTTTATTAAACCCTCCATATAAAATAACTTACTCAAGGAAAATTTTACACAGTGCTTTATTATGATAATTGACTCGGGCGGAATGATAATCATTTCGTTTTTTGTTAAAGTTACTTGGTTTGCTTTGTGAGGGGGGCAGAAAAGGGAAATTACCTTTCGTCCTCATCTGTCGCTTGTATGAAGCGCAACGGTCAGAGTGATATGATTTTTCAAAGTGACCGGGTCAGAATCTTAAGGGGGGAAGTTTTTTCGTTGTGACCGGGTCAGGAAAGGAAAATCATTTCCTTTGGCTTTTGCCTTTTTTTACAATGTGATCCGTCAGAAAGAATTATTTTCTCCTTCAGTTCACCTGTCGCTTGTATGAAGCGTACCGGTTAGAATGATATGATTTACCCTCCATGCAAAATAACTTACTCAAAAAAAATTTCTACACAGTGCTTTATTATGATAAAGTAGCTTGGGCAGAATGATATACATTTCGTTTTTTGTTAAAGTTACTTGGTTTGCTTTGTGAGCGGGTCGGAATATTAAGGGGGGAAGTTTCTTCGTTGTGACCGGGTCAGAAAAGGGAAATCATTTCCTTTGGCTTTCGCCTTTTTTTTACAATGTGATCCGTCAGAAAGAACTATTTTCTCCTTCAGTTCACCTGTCGCTTGTATGAAGCGTACCGATTAGAATGATATGATTTTCCCTCCATGCAAAATAACTTGCTCAAGGAAAATTTCTACACAGCGCTTTATTATGATAAAGTGGCTCGGGCAGAATGATATACATTTCGTTTTTTGTTAAAGTGACTTGGTTTGCTTTGTGAGCGGGTCAAAATAACAAACTTTACCTAAAATAATTGAAGGTCATTTTACGACCGGGTCATAAAGCTAAGTGAGTATTTATCAGCTATGCAAAATTACGGGAGTTATAGCTTTATCAAAGTGACTTTGTTCACTTTATGAACGGGTCAGAAAGAAAAAGCTATAAAACACGACCCAATTAAACCCCAAAGAGTATATTTTACATTGTGACCGGGTCATGAAGTAAAGAAAGCATTCTCAGCTATACAAAATTGCGGAAGATAGCAATATCAAAGTGGCTTTGTTCACTTTATGACCGGGTCAGAAAGAAAAAGCTATAAATCACGACCCGATTAAACCCCAAAAAGAATTTTACAAAATGACGAAAGTCATTTTATGACCGGGTCACGAAGTAAAGCGAGAATTCTCAACTATACAAAATTGCGGGAGTTATAACATTATCAAAGTGGCTTTGTTCACTTTATGACCGGGTCAGAAAGAAAAAACTACAAATCAAGACCCGATTAAACCCCAAAAACTATGTTTTACATTTTGACCGGGTCAGAAGATAAAAGGCTGTCACTTGTTTTTCACGGAATTCACTTAAAAAGTCATTGGCGTTTAACCTTTTGACCGGGTCACAAAGTAAAGCGAGTATTATCAGCTATACAAAATTGCGGGAGTTATAGCTTTATCAAAGTGACTTTGTTCACTTTATGATCGGGTCAGAAAAAAGGTTAAAATTATAACCCGATTAAACTCTCAAGAGAATTTTGCATCATGACCGGGTCAAAAAATCAAATTGCCTTTAAAATGTTATTGGCGGAATTTCTACCCTTCTGACCGGGTCAAAACCTCAAAGAGTAAAACGACTATTCTCAGCCATACATAATCGCGAAGGATATAGCTTTATCAAGGTGACTTAACTCACAATGTGAGCGTGTCACAATATAAAAGCACTAAAACTTACCGCTACTCCCCGCCAACCCCCTCAAACATACCGACCTTATCCGCATCAGATTCCTCAAAATGGCTGAAATCCAAATCCCGAAGGCCGACACATGCCGAGTGTTCTTATAGCATTTGAAAAATGCTGTAAGAACACTCGCTTTTTTATGCTCAAAAGTGTTCCCGCTGTCCAAGGGAAACGCCCTCGTCTGCCGAGATAAGCTCCGCACCGTACTGATTGAGCGTCTTTACGACCTCTGGCATGAGCAGATAGCTACGCACGATGCGCGACAGATTTTTGACCAATACTGCTTCTGCTTTTCCGTCTTTCACGGCATCCGTTACTTCCTTCAGCCCCAGCCTGTCGAGCGTAAGGCCGT
>JAAYHF010000088.1 GCA_012727485.1 Eubacteriaceae bacterium | reverse complement strand
ATCCCGGTGTACTCGGCGCGGATGCTGTCAAAATCGTCGTTCTGCGGCGGGATGACGATACTCTTGGCAAAGCTGTCGCGGCTCGCGGCGAGGTTCAGGAAGGAGAGCTGCATCTTTATAGAGCTATCGAAATAGTTGAGAAAATCACACCATGCCTCAAAGATGGCGGTCTTGTCCTCATTCTGCGAAAGCTGGTAGTTGATGTCCTGATATTGAATTGACTTTGTATAATGGGTGTCCGAAACGCGGCAGATACCGTCCGGCCACATGCGCTGATAAGGGATGCTGTCCTGCGCCGATTTCTGCTTTTTATCCTTTTGCCTCGCCCTTTCGATGGCGGCGCTGATCTGTCTTTTCTCGGCGCGGGTCAGCTTTCTTGCGGTTGACAATGCGATACACCTCCCGGTCTAACTGATTTTGCCGTGCGATAACGGCATAGAAATTGTCGGTTTTGTAAGGGCGTTTCTTGGGCCGGATGAAGCACACCCGGACGATGTTGCCCACTATCTTTTCCAGCGGCTGCCCGTTGCGCTCATACATTGCCAACAGGAAAAACGGCAGCATGATGAGCACCATCACCAGTGCCGCCGTGCTCACGCCCATCGGCTCTTTGAGCAAAAAGAAAAGCGGTACGCCGATGAGCGCGCCGCCGCCGAAGCAGATGAGTTGCCGCTTTGTCATGTTGAGCATGACTTTGGTTTTCACTTTCGTGAGGTCTTTGGGTACGGGGACGTAGGCCATTTTGTAACTCTCCTTTCCGGCTTAATGGGCATTGAATACGGACTTTGCCATATTCCCGGTTTTGAACAGGCAGAAACACAGCAGCACCGTATAGCCCATGCACGTCCAGATTGCTTTGCTGATGTCGGTATCCACGGCGATATTCTGCACCAGCACCGCATAGATCGCCACGCAGATGATGATGAAAAACGCCTGAAATGCCAGCGCCAGCAGGGAGCGGAGATAGTTTTGGCCCATGCCGCCCCATTCCTTGCCGAGCATCGTCGCCATCGGAATGGGCGCGACGGAGGTGACGATGTATATTTCCACCATCCTGCCATACACGATGATAAAGATGCAGATAGTCAGCGCCCACATTGTTACGCCGACGAACAGGCTTTGGAACCATAGACCAATCAGCGGCCCGATGTCCATTTCCATGAGCCGGGTTTCAAGGTCTGCCGCCACAGAGGTTATGTCGATGGACGTGTCCGCGACGATGACGCCGCCCGCGTTGTTTACCACACCTTGCGCCACATCAAAAATACCCATAACGATATTCCAGGTGTTCGTCACGATGAGAATGGCGCAGGCAGTCTTAAATATCCACTTGAAGAATACAGCCGACTCAATCTCATGGAAGTTGTTCTTATCCGTGATGATCTGAACCAGCTCCAGCGTCATGACAAAGGCGAGTATTACCCCGGCGATGGGCAGCACCACCGTTTCCGACAAGTTGTGTATCATGGAATAGATGCTGCTGTTCCAGGCCGAGGAGGTCATCCCGACCTGCCCGGCCACATCCGCTACTTTCTCATTGACGCTATCAAACATGCCGGAGAGGTTGGCGATGATGCCCCCTGTCAGGACTTCCTTTATCCATTCGGTTATCCATTCCGTTATCAATAGGGGTTCCCTCCTTTCCCGCGCCCGCCCGCGCGAAGCGGGAGGGCGCGGAGGGTTTTACTTGTTGGCATTAACCGAACAGGCCGGAAAGAAGCGGAACCAGCACAAGGCCCACCAGAGCCACGCCGCCGCCAGCCATGAGCTGTTTCATACCTTGACTTTTGGCCCCCGGATTATCATTTCCGTAGCCTTCGAGCAAATTGATAGCGCCCCAAATGCCAAGACCGGCTCCGAGGGCAATCACCAACGTCTGAAGAACGTCTACCGCGCTATTGAAAAACTCCATATAGTACCTCCAAATTATTTGTATTTGAAGGCGCATTTTCCTCGATATATTAGAACGCCGCCAGCTTACGCTGCGGCGGGTTCGTCGGACAGATCTATCTCAATGTTTTCATAGACCTCGTCCGGCCTGGGACTGAGCCTGACGGACAGGAAACGCTCTATGTCAAAGGCGTTTCGCTTGTCATAGTCAGACAGGTACTTGTAATTGGGATGCTTGGTGATGTCATACTTGGCCGACATAAACGGCCTCACGCCTCTGAGTTGGAGGATACACTTGCCTCCGTCGAGGACGGCCAGCTCATCGACGCTTGCCAGGTCTTTGCCGAGCTTTTGGTAATTAAGCGAATGGGATATTTCGCGCCCGCGCGATTCCCCGGTGTTGAAGGTGTCTATTGTCTCCTTCCCCAGCGAGGCGTTCAGTTCCTTGAGCGTGGTCGGCTCCGCGCCGCCGAGGAAGATGCGCGAATCCATATTGCCGACGATAGTATCGCTATTGTCTTTATAGATGGCCTTTAGCTGAGACTGTGCCTGGAGCACCAGACACGCCGAAATCTCACGGCTTCGGATGGTCGCCACCAGCTTTTCCAGCTTCGGGATTTGCCCGATGTTGGCAGCCTCGTCGATCAAGCACCGCACATGTACCGGCAATCTGCCGCCATATACGTCGTCGGCGCGCTCGCACAACAAATTGAAAAGCTGCGTGTAGCACATGGAAATCAGGAAGTTGAAGCTATCGTCCGTGTCGCTCATTATCAGGAACAGCGCCGTTTTCTGGTCTCCGAGGATATCCAGCTCCAGTTCATCGTAGGCAGTCAGTTCCCGCAATTCCTGAATGTCAAAGGGAGCCAGCCTTGCGCCGCAGCTAATTAAAATCGACTTGGCTGTTTTGCCAGCAGCCAGCTTATATTTGGCATATTGCCGCACGGCGAAGTGGTTGGGTTCGCGCTGGGCCAGTTCCTTGAACATCAGGTCAACGGCGTTTTCAAATTCTTCATCATCCTCCCGTGTCTCCATTGAATTGATAAACTCGATGAGCGTGGCGAAGTTCTGTTCCTCCATCGGAGCCTCATAATGGATATAGCCGATAAGCGCACAGTACAGCAGCGTTTCGGCTTTCACCCAAAAATCGTCCCCGGATTTGCCCTCTCCCTTGGTGTTGCTGATGAGCGTCGTAACCAGCTTCAAGATGTCCTTTTCCGAATGGATATAAGCAAACGGATTGTAGTGCATCGACTTCTTGAAATTGATGGTATTCAGGATTTTCAGCTTATACCCGTAGCGCAATAACATGTTGCCGGTCTCGACGACGAGGCTGCCTTTTGGATCAGTGACCACGAAAGAGGTTTTGTAGGATTTTGAGGTACACTGCATCAGGTTCGGCTTGAGCCAGAAGCGGGTTTTGCCGCTGCCGGAGCCGCCCACGATAAGGACGTTCTTATTCCGCGCCGTTTTCGGGTCTTTGGGCCGGTTGTTCATAGTCAGGCTTTCGGTCTGCGTGAGGATGATATTGTTCTCGAAAATCGGATCGACGTAGGGCCTGATGTCGTCGGCGTTGCCCCAACGTGCGCTGCCATACTCGACGTTTTTGCGATATTTCTTGGCGTTCTTGCCCCTGATGTAGACCACCAGACGCAAAATGGCGGCCAGCCCGATACCGATGCAGAGGTCGATGGGATGAAAGCTGGGCGTGAGGGACTGGAACGCAGCGGCGAAACCGTCCGTCAGGTGCAGCACCTTCGCGGAGAAATCCGCGCCGGGAGCCAGCCGCCACGCTTCACCCAGCTTTGTGGCAAGCAGCCCGATAAACAGATACGGAAGGTTCGGGAGGATGATTTTCTTGATGTTTACCCGCTTCATCGCTCCAGCTCCTTCTTTTTCTCCTTAACCAGCGCGGGGGCTTTGACAAGCGCCTTAAACTTCTGAAGCGTAGCCAGCACCGAGGGCCGTTGAGCCTTGCGTAGCTTTTTCACGGCGTATTCCTGAAACGCCGACTGCATAGCCGCGTCGTTGGGCGCTTTGAAGAACACCTGATACTTGCCCTTATCCGTTTTGAACACCTTGTATTTCACCCGGTATTTCCGGGCGACGCGCTCAAATTGCCGCGTGTTCTGGTCGTCCACGTTGATGCTGTGCAAATCCCCGTATTGCTTTTGCAGCTCTTTCATCGACACACGGCCATAGCCCGTGTCGGGGCCAGCCCGGTTCTTCTCCAGCTTCTTCTCCTTGCGGTGGGCGAGATACTTGGCAATCGCCGCTTTCAGGACGCGCCCGGAGAACTTTAACGTGCTGACACTCAGAGATACCGTTCTTTCTTCCACATAGTCTTGGATGAAAAATCACTCTCCTTTCCTGAGAATAGAGGCCGCGCCCCACTAAGGCGGCACGACCAGCCGCCGAAGCAGGCGCTTATTACCCATCCCGCTTGCGTCCCTGCCCCTTGACGGTGAGAATGCCGTCCAGCGTGGTCGCGGTAATACGCAGGCGCTCCGCAACGGCGATGTCGTTCTTTACCGTTTCATCAATGCCGTGGCCGCAAACCACAAGGACGTGGGCGCGGCGCAGCAAATCGCGTCCAATGTCTATGCCATCCTTGTGCTCTTGGGGGATTTCATCGTTGAGGAACAATGGCAGAAACAGCAGCGGGCAGACCGGCGTGAAGCCCGCGTCGTACACGGCGCGGCAATACCGAGCCGCGTCCTCGGTGTTTTTATATTCGTTCTCGCTCCATTTTGCGGTAATGTAGGCAAGTGGCCGTTTCATGGTGACTATCTCCTTTATCGTACTTTTGAGGATGAAAAAGCGGCGTGAGATTACCCGCCGCCGTAGAGGTCGTGATTGACCAGCATGGTGTAGTGGTTGTCTGTGGAGGACGGGGCGTTGAATAGCGCCGCCATGAGATATGCCTTGGTGTTCCAGACGCGGGTGGTGTTTTCTTTGATGCCCTCCAGCACTTTTTCGATGTGCGAGGCTTTGATTTGACGGAACCGCTCCTGCACAAAGGCGGTGGGATATTCCGCATCCCTCCCGATTTTGATGGTGGGGCTGCGGGTCATGGCTACTTCCAGCATGATTTCCACAAACTCATCTATCTGCTCCCGGTTGTACGGGGTGCAGATGATGTCGTACTCGATCTGATACCGAATATCCTCTCTTTGCTCATATCCGTCCGTCAGTCTGTCCGCCGCAGGCGCAGAAGGAAAGAATGAATGAGTATTTGAGAGATCAGTATTTGTTTTTTGGGTATTTGATTTCTTAGTATTTAATTGTGCGGGATTTTCCTGTTCAGGTTCACCCTGTTCTGGATAAGCCTGTTCAGGCAAACCCAAGACTGGATTATCCAAGACTGGATTTTCCCGTTTAGGCTGTTCCAGGATGGTATACTCGGTGACGGTGAGCTGCCCCTTGTCGTTACGGACGCGGCGGCGCATCACATACCCGTGCTGCTCCAGCTCCTTGACGGTGGCGCAAATGCTGTCCACACCGTCTTTGCAGATGTGCGCGAGGCCCTTCGTGGTGTAGTCCCAATCATCGGGCAAGGAAAGCATCAGGGACAACAGCCCCTTCGCTTTGAGGGATAATTCCTTGTTCCGCAGATGGTGGTTCGCCATGACGGTATAATCCCGCGTCTTTTCAATGCGGAAAACGGCCACATTCTTCACCTCCCCTGTGGCGGGATTATCAGGCGGCCCCGCCTATTCATGCGCCCGAATGGTCAGCGCGGTGAGGCCGTACCGGGCGATGAGCATGGCGTTGACGATGAGCCGGAACGCCTCCGGGTCGATGATTTCAGGGTCGGCCAAGTCCTCCGGCGAAACGCCCCCCGCGCCGGTACAGAGATGGCGGGCAGCTACATAGAGCGCGTAATCGTGCGGAGCAACGTCCTTCATACGGGCATATTCCGCGACAAAGCCCTGTTTACAGAAGCAGTTGGCGGCGCGCTCATAAATCTCCGCGTTTGAGGTCAGCAGGAACATGGCGGCATAAAAGGCCGGTGTGTCCCTGCGGCGGCGATAACCGAGCTGTGCTTTCATGCCCTCCATGCGCTGCCGGTGAGCCTCATCCGTCCAAAGTGTCCCTGGGAACAGCTTGACCAGCAGATTCAAGCGCGGCGTAAGGCAGCGATACGCCGAGAAGGTCTCCATGACCATCTCCTGATAATCCACAACGCCCGCTTCGATGCGCTCGGCCAGCCACGGGCAGCCGTTGGCGGGGCAGCCTTGCTTTTTCACATATTCCGTACAGAGCTTGCAGTCCACATGCTCCGGCTTATACTTGAACGTGTTGATATACATGGTGTGTCCTCCTGATTTTTGGCATGGAAAAGGCCGGGCAAGAATCCTGTAATCCCTGTCCGGCCTTAACTGCCCGATATTTTGTTTTAACGCTCCTGTGCTCGTTGGCGTTTCTTCATCCAAGCGTCCAGCAGCTTCAAAATGGTTTCTTCCATTCGCTGCGGTGTGTAAGAGCGGGGGAAGTATTTGCGGAGCTTATCCCCGGAAATGGTGAGGTCGCATTTCTCCGGCTTTTTCTGTTCCATCATAACTTCCAGCATGGTATCGTCGTTCAGCTTGCCTTCATGGGACAGCTTTTTTATTCGCTGTGCCTGTGAGACGGAGGGCGTGGCCTGTTCGCTGTCGATGGCGGTCAGCAGCATGGTCTGTTCCTCCGGCTTCAGAGCGGCCAGATGATATGCCGGTGTCAGAGAGATTTTGCCGCTATCGACCATTTCCATAAGCTCAGGCTTTAGCTGCGTCAGGGAGATGTAGTTGCGTACCGTATCGCCGCTTATGCCCATTGCATCGCCTACTTCATCGTCGCTGCGCGACTTTGCCGAATTATTCGGCGAAGTTAAATCTGTCCGTGCGCCCTGCCTTTTTAACGCATCTACCTTCATTTTGTACGCCTGCGCCCTTTCGCTTGGCAGGATGTTCTCGCGCTGAATATTGCTGTCCACCATGAGAATGATGGCGGTGTCGTCGTCCATCTCGCGGACGATGCAGGGCATGGTCGATAGCTCCGCCAGTTCGCTGCCGTGTTTGCGCCGGTGTCCGGCGATGATCTCATAGCCGCCGCCCTCACGGGGACGGACGATGCCGGGGGCGAGTACGCCATATTGCTTGATGCTATCGGCGGTCTCCCGCATGGCTTCATCATCCCGTACTTTGAACGGGTGGCCGGGGAATGAGTACAGTTCGGCAAGCGGGATTTGGATGACCACCTCGCCGGTGGATTTGGTGGGTGTTTCTTTTGCTTTTCTTCGTGGTGCTTTGTCAACCTTATCGCTCAAACTATTTCACCTCCAGAGATGCGAAAAGGGCGCTCCCGTAAAGGAACGCCCTTGAAATCAGGTTGTTTTATCCGTTTTTTTGATGTAAATACTGCTGCTTGACTGCCCGCAAACCCTTGATTTTACTGGCTTTTTTCAAAAAATGCTGTAAGAACACTCGTACCAGTATTCAAACATATAACCCATGTCCCTCACGCTCGAAAGGTCAAACCCATCGACATCAAGGGTTTTAAGGCTGTGGCAATGGGAAAACATTCCGCTCATATCCGTGACTTTCGTAGTGTCAAAACCGCCGACATTCAACTCGGTGAGACTCTCTCACCCCGAAAACATACCGCACATATCGTTGACCTGCACTGTGTCGAAACTACTCACATTCAAATATTGAAGACTGCCGCAACCGTCAAACATACCGTCCATTTCCTCCGTCTTCGAAGTGTCGAAGCCGCCCAAGTCGAGGGAGGTCAGGCTCTCGCAGGTGTGGAACATACCGTACATTTTCCGCACCTTTTCCGTGTCAAAACCGCTGACATCGAGGCTTTTCAGGGAGGTACAGTCGTAAAACATACAATGCATTGTTTCGACGGCGGAGGTATTCATACCGGAAAGGTCAAGGCGGGTCAGGGCGGGGCAGTGGGCGAACATCCAACCCATGTTTTTAACGCTTTCGGTATTAAGCAAGCCGTTCAAGGCGATTTCCTCCGCTTGGGTGTAGCCGTCAAAAATATGTTCGCAGTTATCGACAATACATTTACCCTTGCAACCGATAAAAAGGCGGTAAAGCCCGTCCTCCGCCGGAGTGACCCAAGCCATGACGCCGCCGTCCCGCCTCTCGGAGATGTCCCAAGCGCCCTCCCCGACCTCCAAGTCGCCGTCCGAGCCGACAAAGGTGATCGTCTTTATGCTCTCCCTTTTGTATTGGGAGCCGAAAACGTCCTTTATATGTTCCGTGTAGTCATAAAGTCCGCTGTCAATCATACCCGGCGGAGCGAACAACCTCCCGATTTGCGAGCCGAAAAGGGCAAACGCGGATATGACGATCAGCAGTAGTGCGATGAAAACGGGTTTCAGCGGTTTCTTTTTTGTGTTTATTGTGTTTTCCTTCTTTCTCGACCTTGTTTTTCGCTCGGTCGGGATTGTGTTTGTATGGGTTTATTATAACACGAAGCGGGGGGGAGGCGGTGAAAGGGGGGTATTTTGTGTGGGGCGCTTTGGGGTGGGGGAAAAGAGGGGGGTGAAAAGTCGTTATGCGAAATGGGGTAGTTGCGTATATTGCGGCGAGGGATAGAGATACCATTGATCGGCAACGGGGTTAGATTGGAAGAAGATTTCGGGGATAACGCACTTTGAAAAATTTTCATTTTTGACCAGGTCTGAATATGAAATTATAAAACATTACACCGGGGAAAAGCAGTTGCCTTTCTGACCCGGTCATTTTCATAAAACTTTCACGAAATAACAAAAATAAGATCCATAACAGATACTTTTCCCCTCTTTTTACCCTCCCTACCGGGTCACAACAAAAAAACTTTAAAATCTTTCACAAAAAGGACGGACTTTTGACGTTATCTTTTCTTTTTTACCGGGAAAAAAGAGGAAAATTCCTCTTTTTTCGTAGAAAAAATATGAGAGTTCGGTATTTGTTCTGAACATCGTTTATTTGGAAAGGTCGTTTAGACTTTCTTCTTTCAAATTCGAAAAGAACGGGGTTTTGTTGCGAATTGCTTTTGTTTAGGTGGGGGTTTCGGTGGGATATTTATCGAGTGTTTTTCCCAGCAGAAGAAAGACAGAATCTATTTTGCCCTGATACAGTCCTGTTTTGCGGGTTAAGGTTTAGGGCGTTGTCTGTCCTTCGGAAAAGACCGGAAAAAAAGAGAAAATTCCTCTTGTTTCGTAGAGAACAATAGTAGGGTTCGATGTTTGTACTGAACATCGGTTTTCGGGATAGGTCTTTTATGTATTATATCTTTCTATTAAAATGAAAAGTGCGGAGCTTAGGCGGTTGGTTGCCTGTGTTTTTCGGTATGGGTTTCCGGGGGGTATGTATATGGCGGCTTTTTCGAGAAAAAGCAATTTAACTACTTACAGTTCTGTTTTTCAAAGTGCGTGGCTTTGGGGTGGGTTTCTTTTGTTTTGTGTGAGTTTCGGAGGGATTTTGTTTTTGTGTGGGGTTATCGGGGGGTATGTGCCGGGTGGGTTTAGGACAGAAAAAGGACTGTATCTGTTTTATCTTGATTCCATCCCGTTTCGGTGGAGTGGGATAAGGGCGTTTATTTCTCTTCCGGGTAAACCGGAAGGGGGTGATCCTTCTTCTTTAAATTCGAAAAATATGGACTCTGGGAGGTGGGTTGATTTTATTCGGGGTGGGTTGTGGGGTATTCTGTCCCCCTTAAAAAGCCGATAAGGGTGGGTCATCTTTTAATCGGGGAAAGGCCGTTTAGGTCTTCTTCTTTTAAGATAGAAAAGTGCGGGGCTTTGGGGGGAGTTACTTGTGTTGATTTAGGGAAGATTTCGTTTTTTTGGGGGTTTTGGGTGGAGTTTCCAATGGGGGTATTATCCGTTTTACAGGAAAAAGACCGATAAGGGTGGGGAACATTTTTTGTTGAGTCGTTTTAATCTTATACTTTCTTCTTTAAGTCGAGAAGTGAAAGGGTTAGGGGCGAATTGTTTTGTTTGGTGTGGGCTTCGGGAGGATTTCGTTTTTTGGGGGCTATGTAACGGGTGGAGTATCCCAATTAAAGAAGGACAGTATCTTTTGAGTTTGATGCAATTAGGGCGTTTATTTGTCTTTCGGGAAAAAGATCCGGAGGGTGGGGATCCTTCTTCTTGTAAGATTGAAAAGTGCGAAGCTTAGGCGGTTGGTTGCCTGTGTTTTTCGGTAAGGGTTTCCGGGGGGTATGTATTTGGCGGTTTTATCAAGGAAAAAGGGGTTTATCATTCTGTTTTTCAAAGTAAGTGGCTTCGAAGGGAGGGTCGTTTTCGTGTGGGCGTATTTGGGGGTATGTACCGGGTAGGTTTATGACGGAAAAAGGACTGTATCTGTTGATTCTTGATACAGTCCCGTTTTTGGAGTGGGTTAGGGTATTTATCTGTCTTCCGGGAAAAAGACCGGGAAGGGGGTGATGTTTTCGTCCAAGAATGCTTCGCAGAAATTCACATCGCAGGGTTCTTCATTACACTCGGGGGGTACATCGCAGAAGCCGAAATTGGGCACTTTGAGCTGGACATCGCTTAACACCTTGATGATGAAGAAGAAGCCCAAGGTGAGTCTGGCGCAGTTCATGCCCTCCATGTTTATCCCGCCGGTTTCGACGAAGCTCTCCGCATAGGGTGTGAACCTACCCTGACGCAAATAGCAGGCGGGGGCATAAACGGTGATTCTGACGGGTATTCTCACCAAATTGTCGCATTGAACGGAGCCGTTGTAGATGGGGTGGGCCGCGACCCTCACCGTCGCCCTGTCGCTCCTCCTTCTGAGTACCACCCAAATCGGTACTCCCACCACCATTCTCAGGCAGGCGTGGTCCTCCCCCCTTTCGGTGAAAAAGGGTTCATTTTCGTATTGCTCGATCTGCGCCTTGCCGAATTCGGTGTGCAAATAAGTATAATCGTCCATGGTGCCGCAGGGTATCATGAGCTGGAAGGGCAGATTTTCAAAGCAGGAACGCTTGCTGCACTCGTCGTATACCTTTTTCACGACAAGACAGTCCACGCACCGCTTTCCTCCCGTGCTGTTTATTCTATCGTCCAAGAATATTTCCTCCTTAACTTGTAGCGTCGCTCATTTACATAATATGGGAAGGGGGAAAAAAGGTTTTTGATTTTTAAGGAAATGGCGGGGGTTGGTGCGCGTTTGTGGGGGGTGGGTCGATATAACGGTTTGGGTGTGCGTTAGATGTGCGTTGTGTATGTGGGTGTGGGTGGGGTGAAGAATTGATGGATAGGGGGAAGGTTTGTGGGATTTTGCTTTTGGGGTTGAAAAGGGAGGATTGGGAAAGGAGTGGAGTTGGGGAGGGGGATTATATAAAAGGGGGGTCTACTTTTTCGGGGGCGGTTATTGAGTGTTTAGGTATGTATTTGGTATTATGGTTTTTATTTTGATTTGGGATAGGTTTTTGGGAGGATTTTGAATTTCTCGGGGGGTAGTGGGTGGTGGTTTGTTGGAGTGGTTGGGGTGGAATATAGGAAGTGTTTTTTTGATTGGGGTTGTTGTTTTGGAAGGGTTGGGAGGGGAAAGAGTTGGTTTTGAGGTTTTAGGAGGGTGGTGGTTTGGGGCGGGGGGGTGTGATCCGGTCGGAATATGATATGTTGTTGAATTTGCGAGGTGAAAGTTTCTTTGGTAATTTGCTTCAACATTTTTACTTTGTCACAACGAAAAAAGTGTTATTTTATGTTTTGAGAGGGTTAGGAAGTAAATGGTTTATAGGTTTTTAAAGGGGGGTTGAAAACGGTATTAAGAGTTTTTTAGCCGAGTGAGTGGGTTGGAAAAGGAGATTGTTTGTATTTTTCTTTTTTGACCGGGTCAGAATGTAAAGTTTCACTGTCATAAATCATGGATATAAAGGATTATACTTTAAGGTTTAAAGGGAGGGGAAATCCTTGTCTTATTATTTTTTTGCTTGTTGAAGTGACTTGGTTAGAATGATGAAATATGTGTTTTGATGAAAACGGTATAAAGAAACTTTTAACGGAGTGAGCGGGTTGAAAATGGAACTTGTCATATTTATGATTTTTCTGTTTTGACCGGGTCAGAAATTATAGGGATATTGCTTGCTTTTTTGTTAAGTGACCAACGGTCACTTTATGACCAAAGGTCATTTTATGACCAAAGGTCATTTTATGACCAACGGTCATTTCATGACCGGGGCAGAATGGTAAAGTTTCACTGTCATAAATCTTGGATATAAAGGATTATACTTTAAGGTTTAAAGGGAGGAAAAATTCTTGCCTTATTATTTTTTGCTTGTTGAAGTGACTTGGTTAGAACGATGAAATATTTGCGTCATATAATTAAACACGAAACAAATCTATTTCCCTTCGCCCGATGTCGCTTTGCGTATACAATACGTTTCATAATTATCCTTCCCCATTCTTTCCCTCCGTTTGACAACTTTGTTATACCCCTCCCGCCCTTTTAATACTACTCATATCCCATACCTGTGGATCTATGATTTGCTATCTATCCTTTTTGTCAAATCCGTTTTAACCGCCTCTTTTAAGTATTATCCGCACTTTACATTAATCCAAAGCCATATTTTTCTGATTACAGTTTTAAACCGTAAATAATAAGTTCTCCCGCCTGTTTTCCCGCTTCTCATACCTATCCCTTAAAGCCGCTTATAAACTTCTCTCCGAATTGTTTCATGTGAAACATATCTTCAGATTTATCGATCAAAGGCGCTTTGCTATCTTTGCGTATAAACAACATCGCACATTTAGAAATAATTCAATAAACACTATGATTTAAACCCAAAAGGAGAAGTGATTTTAAATCTTTAAGGTGTTGTTTTCGCCTCAAGAAACCAACTTTCCGACATTAATCTTTCCATGTTAATTTAATACGTTTTAACTGTCTCCTTTATACTTTCTCGACTTGCATTTTATTTTATGTCCTATCCTTAAGGAAATTTGAGTTATAAATTTTTAAGATGTTCACAGCAATAAAGCATAACAATTTTAAGAAAAAGTAAATCCAAGTTCATCAATCCTTTTTAGCCGCCCATTTTTTGTATTATTCACCTGTATCTTATCCCATGACTTTGTTTTACTGACTAAAGCTTAAAACCATAAAGAGTAAAGCTCGCCCCTCCCGTTTTTCCCGTTTGCACGTTTATCGTACCTATCCTTTACAGCCGCCGATAAATTTCTCTCCGCATTGTTTCATGTGAAACATATCCTTACATTATCCAGACCAAAGTTGCTTGACCTTCTTTTATAGACAACATCGCACATTAAAGAATATTTAAACAACCATTGTGGCGTAAACCCAAAAGAAAGTGGTTTTTAAACCTTTAAGGTGTTCACTGCAAGAAAACAACACAATTTTAAGACATAAGTCTGTACAAGCTTGTCAAGTCCATTTTAATCGCCCTTTTTATGTATTTTACTTGTATTTAATCCCAAGACTTTGCCTTATTGATTAAGGTTTAAAACCATAAAGAGTAAAGCTCGTCCCTCCCGTTTTCCCATTTACTCGTTTATCGTACCTATCCCTTACAGCCAATGATAAGTTGCGCCCCCACTGTTTCATGTGAAACATACCCTTATATATTTCAAACCAAAGTCGCTTAACTTTCTTTGCTTACAAGCAACGCCGCACATTTAGGATTACATCAAAAAGCACCATGTTTTAACCCAAAATGAAAAGCGATTCTTTAATCCTTTAAGGTGTTTACCGCAAGAAACCAACACTATTCAAAGACATAAGTCTATCCAAATTTGTTAAACCGTTCTAAATCCCCCCCTTTAGCTTTCTCCATTTGCATCTTAACCCATGTCCTATTCTTAGTGATTACAGCTTAAAACCGTAGAAAGTTAAGCCTTCCCCTCCCGTTTTCCCGCTTCTCATATCTATCCCTTACAGCCGAAAACAAGTTGCGAACTCGCATTGTTTCACATGAAACATATTTTACCGTTCAAAGGCGCTTTACTTCTTTTGCGTATAAGCAACATCGTACTTTTAAGAATCATTCAATAGACAGTATTATTTAAACCCAAAAGGGAAAGTGAGTTTCAAACTCTTAAGGTGTATACCGTAAGATGCAAGAAAGCAACACAATATAAAGACATGAATTTATCCAAGATGATAACTGTTTATATAATTATGTATAAGGTAAGGCTTCGTTTTCATGGTTTGCCTTTGTGCGATATAGTCAATACTATACACACCGAAATTTGACATAATCCTGTCGCCGTATTATGGGAAAAGCTGTATAATTATACGCCATAACGACCTCCGCCCGGCGGGGTCGCAAGCTCTTTAATAATACAAAAGTGTGGGGTTAGTGTTGAAATTCCTTGTCATTTTTAACTTAAATCCGTACAAAACAGGTTGTTATTTCCGTAAAATATGACGGAACCCTAATAAGGATAATAGGTAATGCTGTCTCCTCCCGTCCGGGTCGCAAGCTCTTTAGTAAATACAAAAGTGCGGAGTTAGTGCGGAAATTCTTTGGTACTTTTAAACTCAAATCGGTGCAACATAGGCAAGAGCTTCCCCGTGAGATAAGACGAACACGAAGAAGGATAATAGTTAATGCCGTCTTTGCCCGTCGGGGTCGCAAGCTCTTTCGGAAATATAAAGGTGTGGGTTAGTGCGGAAATTCTTCGATATTCTTAAACTCAAATCGGTACAACACGGGCCAATTCTTCCCCGTGAGATAGAGCGAACCCGAAGAAGGGTCAAAGGCAATGCCGTTCATCACGCTGTCCCCGCTTTGAAGCTGATCTTCATCGGGAACAAGCTCGGCAAAGGAAAGGATTTTCTCGACCTTCCCGGTTTCGGGGCTGATTATCATGATATAATCCTCCTCCCAAACATTCGCCCAAATTTACCCGTTAATATACTCAAGCTCGTTGATGTTCCGGACGCTGCGAAGCTTGTATTTCACCTTCAAGGTCTTGAGAGTGTTGAAATTTTCGTCCATGAAGTAAAGGTTGGAAGAACCGTCGCTTGCTATGAGATACTCGCCGTCGGTGGTCAGCCCCCAGCCCTCCCTCGGGTAGGAAAGAGCCTGCTGTTGCTCGAGGGTTTCACCGTTGAAAATAAGTCCCTTTTGGGATTTGTAGGTCAGCATATATATCTTCCCGTTGTAGTATGTCGCCCCCTCTCCGAAAATCTCGTCGCTTAAGGCCGTGGCTTTTTCGGGAATACCCGTCGTCGGGTCGATGTTTTTCATTATCTTCGATTGACCCTTTCGCCCGGTGGACTCGTAAAGCTCCCCGTCTCGGACGAAAAGACCCTCGGTGAAGGAGGAGGTGTCGTGGGTGAACCTGTCGGTCAGGGTGAGGTATTGGGCATGGGGAGTCTTATCCCTCCCGCCGATGGGAGTGTAAAAAAGTCGGACCGCGCCCGCCGTAATCGCCGTGATTGCGCATATAACAAGCATAATTCTCTTTTTGTTATTATTAGTTTTGTTTGCATTTTTATTCATGTGCTTCCCCTTTGCCTTCACGCCGTTTTGCTCTGAGGCTGATTGAATTATAACATATCTTTCGGGGTTCGGTGGGGTGGCGAGGCTATTTCCTTTAAGCGGGGGGTATGGCAGGCTTTTTATGAGCGCATTATTTTGAAAGGTTTTTGCTCTTGCTTGTTTAAGTTTTAGCTGTTTTAAAAGGCGGTGTATATAAGGACTTTCGAAGTATGTGCGAATGTATTTACCAAATTCTCCTTTTATACAGTTCAAACGAATTTCTAAAGGAAGTTTGCGAAATGAAATTTCCTTCGAACAAAAAGGACAAGACCCTAACCCGCCTGTCTTTCAATTTTGTTATGTATAAGCTTAGTTTCTTCTTCTCTTTAGTTACTTATATTTCTTAAAAGTTCCTTACACTTATATATCCGAATTCTATAAACAAACACTATACCTATATGAAGTGGTGTTCGATACTCGATTACTTGGTATGACGCTCCCGCCTTTGTTTCGGTGGGTGAAGTCAATTTTCCGTAAACCGCTTTTTATAACCGCAACCGATAGTGCCTTGAAATAAGTTTTATTCCCATGTAAAGCGATGTTTGATATATGATAAAGGTGGGTTAAACGGCTGTCAAGTGTGTTTTGATTGTGGGTTTTATATTGAAGTGTTAACTCCTTCCTTCTTTAACCTAGCGGAATGGTTCTTTTTTATGTGTTTTGATTGTGGGTTTTATATGGAAATGTTTATTCCTTCCATCTTTAATTTAACGGAAGTGTACTTTTTAAGTGTATTCATTTCCCAACAACCTATCTACAGGTATTTCGTATAAACAAAAGGAAAAATCCTCTATTCTTCTTCCTATAAATTTCGTCTTTATGCCATATTGCTTTTACCTGCTTTATATATCCACTTAAACCGCCACTTTTCCCACAACACCAAATAGCGCTTAAATAGGTGATTTTCCCATGTAAAGCGATGTTCCACCGGCTTGCCCTTAAATCAGCGTTATACCCATGTAAAGCGATAATCGGTAATAGAAAATACCTTTACGGAAAAGCGCGGAAGAAAGCGGTTTTTATTAAAGTGACCGGGTCACTATAATAAAGTTCGGTCATTTTGCGCTTCTTTCTTTGTTTTGGCAAAAGCTTCTCTCTTGAAAATATAGTAATCTTTCATAACCTCCCCCTAATCGTTTCACTTATGTTAAAAGGAAAAGCCCTCCCCCGGCTTGCCCTTAAGCTTGTTATATAAAGTCTTTCGTCTTTCCTTCCTTTAAACTCTCTAAAAACTTGCACCTTAAGCCATCAAAATTACCCCTTAAATCAGTGTTATTTCCATGCAAAGCGATTTTCGGTAATAAAAATACATTTACGGAAAAGCGCAGAAGTAAGCGGTTTTTATTAAAGTGACCGGGTCACAAAATTAAGTTCGCTATCTTATAATACCTTATTCTCAAACTTTTCAAGCTGTAAACAACTTTGCCGAAAGACTCCTTTCTATTTGGAT
>JAAYHF010000087.1 GCA_012727485.1 Eubacteriaceae bacterium | reverse complement strand
GTAGACCGGTTTACAATTATCCCGTTACCCCCAGAGAGAACATTGCCGCCGCATATTTCGAAAAGGAACCCTATTGGATTCCCCTCCCCTCGGATTCCGGATTCTTCGGCGCAAAATTTTATAACAATCTGCTCGGCAGAGGCGGACCGGACGGCACTGTGGACGCTTTCGGCGTGCAGTGGGAATGGGTGCCCGTGGTGGGCGGCTCGATAGTACACCCCGGAGCGCCTTTGCTCAAAAATGCCAACGACTGGCCCGAGGTCATTAAATTCCCCAATCTCGATGAAATAGATTGGCAGAGCGAGGCCAATAACGCCAAGATGGATCCCCGTTTCTCCAATCAGATGTCCTTTGTGAACGGCTTCTGGTTCGAGCGTTTGATATCCTTCATGGATTTCGCCCAAGCGGCTGTGGCCCTTGTGGACGAAGATCAGCAGGACGCCATCAAAGCCCTCTTTGCCGCTTCCACGGATTTCGCCTGCAAGCTGGTTGATAAATTCTGCGAATACTTCCCCGCCTTGGACGGCTTTAATATCCATGACGACTGGGGCGCCCAGAAGAACCCCTTCTTCTCCAACGAGATCGCCTATGATCTTTTCGTACCCTTCATGAGACAGCTCACCGACCATATCCATTCCAAGGGCAGATATGCCACCCTGCACTCCTGCGGAAATGTGGAAAAGAGAGTTCAGTGCTTCATAGACGGCGGAATTGACCAGTGGGATCCCCAGCCCATGAACGACACCCAGGCGCTTTACGAAGGCTTCGGAGATAAGATCGTCATATCCGTTGTTCCCGATTACTTCGATCCCGAAAAGACCTCCGAAGAAGAGCAAAGAGCCCGCGCCAGAGCCCATGTTGACAAATTCTACAAGCCCGGCAAGCCCTCCGCCCTCGGCCACTATGCCGGAGCAACAATGACGGAAGCTTTCAGACTCGAAGCCTATGAATATTCCAGAAAGAAATATTGCGGAGAGTTCTAAAGACAGATAAAATACTTATTAAGACCCTTTCCTGCGGGAGAGGGTCTTTTGTTTTGCGGGGTTTCTTAATGTGACCGGGTCACAATGGCAAAACCAATGTTTTAACGAAATGACCGGGTCAGAATGATAAGTCCTTCCGCCGCTGTAAAACGGGCGGGGAAACTTTGCACCCCGCATAAAACTTTCCGCAGAAAATGAAGCTTCCTTCAATTCGCCGATCAATGCAAAAGCAACAAAACCTACAAAACAAAACCAAAAATGTATAATTTTTACAAAGTGACCGGGTCAGAATGATAAGTCCTTCCGCCGCTGTAAAAAGGCGGGGAAACTTCACCCTTCGTATAAAACCCTCCGCAGGAAATGATGCTCCTGCACTTCACCGATAATGCAAAAGCGACGAAACCTACAATATAAAACCGAAAATGTATGATTTTTACGAAGTGACCCGGTCACAATGACAAAAATCCATATTTTAACGAAATGACCGGGTCAGAATGATAAACCCTTCCGCCGCTGTAAAAAGGCGGGGAAACCCCGCCCTCCCGCATAAAACCCTTCGCAGAAAATGACGCCCCCGCATTTGTCCCCGCACCTACCCCGTATCTGCAAGGTTAAACCCAAAACAAAAAGCTCCGCCTTCTCATTAAGGGAGCTTTGAATTGTGTATGTTTTTCCTTCACGCTTACATTGTCATCGGCGAAGTTGACTTACCTTTCCTCAATCGGCAAATAAAGATCCTCAACGGATATGCCCTTTGCCATCAATCTGCCGGGGGTGACTATATGGAAAAGAGGGTAGCGCTCTTTTTTGCCGGGGGCGTTTTCATAGGGTTTGAAAAGTTCGCTATCATTCGCCCATTGGGTCAGCTCACCCCTCGTTTTTTCCCAGTCGGCGGCCCCGTCCAAACAGGGGGCGACGGCGTAAAGTCCGCAGGGCAGCTCCGTTATCTCAAAACCGCCCGTGTCTTCGCCCTCAAACCCTTCAGGGAGAGCAACCCTCCCGGAGGGCGAAACCATTCCCTTGCGCCTTCTCTCTCGTTGTAGCGCATGAAATCCCTCGGATAAAGCTCGTTTTTCAGCCCGGCGTGGAAGCCGCTGAACCATTTCAGATACCTTTCGAAGGTCTTAGCGTCCTTAAGCGGTCCGGAATAAACGGCCTTCATCGGGGGCAACTCGATAATTCTCACTTTCTGCATAATTATGCTCCTTTCTCATCAATCCTTCTGCTTGTATTTAATCAACGTTTTTATATAGAAAACACAGGGAAAAACCTCGTGGCGTTATGGCGACAAGTCCGAAGGTTCTCAATATTCAGGTTAAGCGCAAAGCAGGGCTTTGCTGAAAAACAACCGTGAATACCTACCCGCCGTCCGCTTTACGGCTCAAAGCATCAAAGCATATTCCCCGACGATCTCAAAGCCCACTCGCTCGTAGATCCTCCCCGCCGCGGGGTTGTCGTAAAAAAGGCAGAGGAACTTTTTTCCCCTTGAAAGCTCGTATTCGCAAAGGCGGCTCACGGCGCAGGAAGCAAGCCCCCTGCCGCGGTAGGGCTCAAGGGTGCAGACGGAGGCAACCATTGCGCTCACCGAATTGCCCCCGGAGGTGCTTGCACTGCTCACCATTTTATCCCCGTCAAATACGGCTAATATGTCGTCCCCGTGGGCTATTTTGGCGGCACTGCGCTCCTTTATGGCTTTTATATCCCCTCGGTTGGATGCGCTGAATTCCTCTATTTGAATAAGCATTTCGGCGTAGCTTTCCATGTCTTCCTGCCCCAAAAGCCTTGCTTTGAAACCCTCGGGAAGGCTAAAGGTCTTTTTTACGGTATTAAGTCGGCTTAAATAAGTCTTTCTCAGGGTAAGTCGGGGGAAATAATCGGCAAATCTCTTCACGAAGGAATATTTGCCGTTCAAGCCCTTGGCGTACATGGAAGCGATAAATTCGGCCATGGGCAATATATCGGCGGCGTCATCGGGGCTGTAAACCAAAAAATCTTCGTAATATTTCAAGGCCACCATTTCCCAAGCCCCGCCTTCACCTTCGCTCTTGGCGAAAACGCTCACCTGCTCGCTGTCCAAGCCGTAGTTTTCAATATCCCCGATGAGAAAAAGGTTATATTCGGGCTCGGCGGCGGCGTAAGTAAGCAGTTTATCCTTGTCTTTATTTGTCAGTTTGGTAATCATGGGCCTATGATAAGACTTTTTGCGGGGGAAAGCAAGGTGTTTTCGGTCTGCGAAAAGGCTTATTTAAGGGGTTATTATAAGGGAGATAAAGCCATTCGGAATTTGGTTTTTCCGGTTTGTGCGCCACTATTTAACTCACCGCCGACAACATTATAAAGGCAAAAATCTCACATAATAACTCAAACCCATTATAATTCCCCGGGAAATATGGTATACTTACACAAAAGTAACGAAAAGGTAACTAACATGGAAAGATATACTAAAATGTCGGCGGAGGGCGTTAAGGCGGAATATTCGGATTACACAAAGGGAAATTTCCCCGATGCCGCCGAAGCGGTTTTACAGCGGCTTTACGAATACGAGGTAACGGGGCTGACCCCCTCCCAGGTGGAGCAGGAAAGCATATATTCAAGATTTTTCAGCGACCACAATCTCAGCGCACTCAAAACCGCGGAACAGCTTTCCCGTTGGGCGGAGCAAATTCGCCGCAACAACAACCGCTTGAAAATGGTCACCGCACAGCTTGAGGAATTCAAGAAAAAGCAGGCCGCCGGGCCCTGCGATGCCTGCGAGAGCCGCCGCAGTTTGGAAAAAACCTTCGGAGCGAATTCCGTTCATTTCCTTTTTTGCCCCAAATGCGGCAGAGATGTGAGCAGTCTGCCCGAGGAGGATTTGACCCAGGAGGATCTCAGCGAGATCACGGGGAATATCACAAAGCTTTTGGACGAGGTTTAAAGGGCTTCGGCATAAATAAACGAAAGAAAAAAGAGCGTTTTCCCGTCATTAATTCGGGAAAATGCTCTTATTTGTTATAACGGAATTCTAACCGTTATAATATCGGCTGAGTTTGTTCTTATGGCTTATTTGGCTTTCATATTCGATTGGTATTTATATTTTAAGCAAAAGGTAGTTTTGTTTTCATGGTTTTGTTTTCATGGTTTTCTTTTATAGAAATAGCCTTAAATAAAACCGACCTTCGCAATATCCTTTCGAGCGAGCAACTTATCCGCCTTGGAGATACCCTCCGAAATTACGCTTGATTCCACCCCCGCAAGGCTCACCACAACACAGCCCATCAAATCGATCAATGCCTTATCTTTGGGGAAATCCATTTTATCATAAAATGTCAAAAGGAGCCGGCTGAGAGCCCCGGATTCGGCGGTCATGAGTCTAAAGAGCATGGCCTGCGTTATATCGACGGAAAGGGATCGGAGCATAAGGGCGGTTTCGTTAAAATATTTATCGTCGCCTACCAACAGCCTTTTGGTAAAAACTTCCTTGAAAAGCGCCCTGACTTTGCCGTCACTCAAAGTGACCGAAAAGAAAATGCGGTTGAAAACAATGCGATAAACAAGCAAATCTTCTTCAGCCTGCCCGAAATTCTCCGCAATGAAGCTTCTTATTTTCATATCAAACTCTTTATACATACGGGCGAGTATTTCATCTTTTTTGAAATAGTAGTTCACCAAACCCACGGGCACATCGGCCTTAAGGGCTATGGTTTCTATGGTGGCGTTGCGGTAACCCCTTTTATACATGAGATTTTTAGCGCATTGATAAATCTTTTCGCCTGTGTTGTATCCTTTTTGGTAGCGTGCCATTTGGGCTCCTTTAATTTTATGTTAAGCAGTTTTGACTGCGTTTTTGCACAGGCCCGCATCCCCATACGGGCCCGCTTCAACTAGGGAGGTAATACATGACAGAAGATCCGCAAAAGTTCCAGCAAAAAACCGGCGGCGTTCGCTTAGGGGTTTCCCATAAGGCTTCACGCCCGGGCGGCAACCAATGAATCCAAAGGTGGGTTTCCGCCCTTTCCGGTGTACAAACATTTCCAACCGTTACCCCTGAAACGATTGGAAAATTATACCACCCGGCATGAAAGATCCGACTCGGCCGCTCCCCATGCGGCTTACGGTAGCAAGGATGCTGCTCCGGATTCTAACCGGATTCCGACGATGCCTGTGCTTTTCTTTTGCTCTGTCATTATAGCTTACCATGGTAATTAATGCAATAGGGGAATTATTAAAATGATAAAACAGATCAGTCGGCTATTTATTTATAAAAAGTTGTTTGTATGCTTTCCGATTTCGCACTAACCTTTTCGGTTAGGGAATGGAAAGAGCATTTACTAAAGCATTTCACAAACAGACCGGGTCACAAACAAGCGGAAAAATGCAGGGCTTGTCCATATAGTTTCTATCGTTTACATAAGAGAAGCATTTATAAGAAGAACCCAAAGGCGGGGAGGAAAAAGAGATTCGGGGCGAGATGCGGGGCAGGCTTAAATACGAAACACGAAAAGAAAAAGCTTCCCGCTATGCGACCGGGTCACAAACAATCGGGGAAATGCGGGGTTTTATCCATATAGTTTCTTACCGTTTATATAAGAGAAGCGTTTATAAGAAGAACCCAAAGACGGGGAGGAAAAAGGGATCGGGACGAAATGCGGGGGCGGGCGTAAATACGAAACACGAAAAGAAGAAAGCTTCCCGCTATGCGACCGGGTCACAAACAAGCGGGGAAATGCGGGGTTTTATCCATATAGTTTCTATCGTTTACATAATAGAAACATTTATAAGAAGAACCCAAAGACGGGGAAGGAAAAGGGATTCGGGGCGAGATGCGGGGCGGGTGTAAATACGAAACACGAAAAGAAAAAAGCTTCCCGCTATCCGACCGGGTCACAAACAAGCGGAAAAATGCAGGGCTTGTCCATATAGTTTCTATCGTTTACATAAGAGAAGCATTTATAAGAAGAACCCAAAGGCGGGGAGGAAAAGGGATTCGGGGCGAGATGCGGGGGCGGGCGTAAATACGAAACACGAAAAGAAAAAGCTTCCCGCTATGCGACCGGGTAAAACAAGCTGGGAAATACGGGGTTTTATCCATATAGTTTCTATCGTTTACATAAGAGAAGCGTTTATAAGAAGAACCCAAAGACGGGAAGGGAAAAGGGATTCGGGGCGAGATGCGGGGGCGGGCGCAAATATGAAACACGAAAAGAAAAAAACTTCCCGTTATGTGTGAAGCTTTCGCAAAAAGGCGAAAATACGCACTTTTCTTTGCATATTTTCGCCTTCATCTGTTTATTTAATTATCCTTCCCATGATATGCCGAGCATTTTATCCCCTATTCGCCCGCTTACAAGGCTATCCCCCGTTACTGTGCGGCCGGCGGGGCTACCACGGTGAAATTCACCGTGGAACTGCTCTGCTCATAGGTCACATTCACCGAAAAGACCGTTCCCACCGCCACATCACCGTGAAGATATATGGTGAGGTAGTCCTCCCTGTCGCAGAGGGAAGCGTCGGAAAAGAACATATTTATCTTGTATTTTTGGGGCAGTTCGGCGGATTGGTAAGTGGAACCCGTCTTTTTGGTAACTATAATATCCATCTCCAAACTCTGCCCGGGGTAAATCTCCTTTTGGGAGCCGTCGGCGGGCAGGGTCACTTTATAGGCGGAGGAAGTGAAGGAGAAAAGGGACTTTATGGAAGGCAAGTAGCCCAAACTGCGCTCTATGGCAATAAGGGCGCCCACACAAACCACCACCAAGGCCAAAACGCAGATAAAAGCCACCTTCCAAGGGCTTTTGCGGTATTCGCCGGAAAATTCCCTTTCTCTTTTGGGATTCTCCCTTACCCTTCTTCTGACCGCCATTATTTAACTATGCTCCCCGGCGCCATCGCCTGTTCGGGGGCGACAAAGGAAAGCTTATCGCCCTCCTCGGCCAAAAGCAGCATACCTTCGCTTTCCACTCCCCTCAGCTTTGCGCTCTTGAGGTTGGCAAGCACGCACACCTGCTTTCCCGCAAGGGTGGCGGGATCGAAATATTTCGCTATTCCCGAAACTATGGTGCGAACCTTTTCTCCCGTATCCACCTTGAAAACCAACAGCTTTTCCGCATTGGGGTGCTTTTCGCAGGAAATTATCTTTCCCACCTTTATTTCTATCTTCGCAAAATCCTCGGCGGTTATTTCGGCTTTGGCTGTTTCTAAGGCTGTTTCAGCCTTGACTGTTTCAGCCTTTGCTGTTTCAGGAATTGCGGAAGGAATGACATTTGCTGCTTCGGCGGTGGTTTTCTGCTTATTCGCCAAATAATCCGCTATTTCCTTCTGCTTTTTTGCGGGGTCTATGCGCTCGAAAAGCTTTTGGGTCTCCCCCAAGGTGTTTCCGCTTTCAAGCTTGCCGAATACCGCGCAATCCTCCCAATCGGTGTGGGTCGTGGAAAGCATGGCGATTATCTTATCCCCGGTGTCGGGCAGGAAGCATTTGAGATAGCAACCGCATATACGCACCACCTCGAGCAGGTTGTAAAGCACTCCCCCGAGGCGAGATTTTTGGGCGGGGTCTTTTGCCAAAACCCAGGGGGTGGTTTCGTCCACATATTTATTCGCTCTGCGAAGCACATTCAATATGCTCTGCATGGAATCGGATATTTTAAGGGCGGCCATTTTCTCGGGCAAGGTTTCGTGAAGCTCTATTGTCATGGCCTTCAATTCGCCGTCAATATCTTCGTCGCAGCAGCTTTCGGGGATCACTCCGTCGAAATACTGACGGGTCATGGCCATGGTTCTGTTCACCAAATTGCCCAAAATGTTCACCAATTCGCCGTTTATCCTCTCGATGAGAAGATCATAGGTCAAGCTTCCGTCCTGGGCGAAGGGCATTTCCTTCAGGCAGTAATATCTCACGGCGTCAAGCCCGAAGCTTTCCACCAAGTCGTCCGCATATATCACATTTCCCTTGGATTTGCTCATCTTGCCGTCCCCCACCAAAAGCCAGGGGTGGCCGAAAACCTTCTTGGGCAGGGGAAGCCCCAGAGCCATGAGCATTATGGGCCAGTAAATCGTATGGAAGCGGATAATATCCTTGCCCACAAGATGCACATCGGCGGGCCAGAATTTCTCGAAGAATTCATCGTTTGCTCCCCCGGGGTTGTATCCGGGGAAGGTTATATAGTTGGCAAGGGCGTCTATCCAAACATAAACCACATGACCCGGGTCGAAATCCACGGGTATGCCCCAGGAAAAGCTTGTGCGGGAAACGCAAAGATCCTTTAGCCCGGGTTTGATGAAGTTGTTGAGCATTTCATTCTTACGGGATTCGGGTTGAATGAAATCCGGATGGGATTCGATATATTCTTCCAAAGCCCCCGCATATTTGGAAAGACGGAAGAAGTAAGCTTCTTCCTTTGCATATTCCACTTCCCTGCCGCAATCAGGGCATTTGCCGTCCACAAGTTGGGATTCGGTGAAAAAGCTTTCGTCGGGCTTGCAGTACCAACCCTCATACATTCCCTTGTATATGTCGCCCTGCTCGTAATATTTCTTGAAGATTTTCTGTATCTTCGCCATGTGATCCGGGTCGGTGGTGCGCACAAATTTGTCGTAACTGATATTCATAATATCCCAGTTGCGCTTTATTTCCGCCGAAATCTCGTCCACAAACCGCTGAGGGGCCATTCCCGCCGCCTCGGCTTTGTCCTGAATCTTTTGCCCATGCTCATCTGTGCCTGTCTGGAAATATACATCATATCCCGAAAAGCGCATGAAGCGGGCGATGGCGTCCGCAAGCACTATTTCGTATAAATTACCGATATGTGGTTTGCCGGACGTGTAAGCGATGGCCGTTGTAATATAATACGGCTTTTTTGCAGCTTTATCCTCTGCCATTTTGTTACCTCCGGTTTTTCAAATTTTTGCCCCGATTTCCTTTGAAATATGGGGGCATTGGTATAATACAGCAAATGAAACAAGACTTTCAAGCCCGATGACCCGAAAGTTATAAATAGTTGGACTTTTCGGCTTTTCGCGGGGAGAAACACCGATTTCCTTGCGATAAGTACGATAATTATTACAATATGAAATATATCGGGTGAGCTTATTTTGCTTTGGCGATATTTTTTCGGCTTTCTCGGTTTTCGATGTTTACGCAAGGTCATTTGCGGTTGGAGTTAATCCCATAAAAGTGCAATAAAATTGCGGGGGAAGGTTTGACCGAACAAAACGGGAAAAGGTCAAAACACCAAAGGCGGCGGCGCACGAACAGGGAAAACAATCTATAACATAATCGGGCATTATATTATTTTTTTTCGGCAAAACACGGGGCGGCGGTATACGCCGCATGGCGGGAACTGTTTCCTCAAGGCGGGATATTTTTGCCTTACGACGGGGACTTTTCGCCTCAATAATGGGGTTTATACAACCGTTATTCGATGTTTTCGCAAGGTCATTTACGTTTGAAGCCTAATCCCTTAAAAGTGCAATGAAATTGCGGGGGAAGGCTTGACCGAACAAAACGGGAAAAGGTCAAAACACCAAAGGCGGCGCACGAACAGGGAAAATCAACCTATAACATAATCGGGCATTATATTATTTTTTTCGGCAAAACACGGGGCGGCGGTATACGCCGCAAGGCGGGAACTTTTTCGCCATAAGGAGGAAACTTTTCTGCCGTAAGAATAAGACTTATGCGACCGTATCTGCATTAAAAAGGGGGACAATCCGCTAATTGTCCCCCGAAGCAATATTTATATCGCTGTTTAATCGAATTTCCTTTTCATGAGCCTGATGGACATTTCCTTATCTCCGAAGAAGCGCTTCAGGTCATCGAAGTATTCCCAGCCCCATTTTTCGTAAAGCCCCACATGGGGGGTGAAAAGGTACATTTCCTTGATTCCGATTTCCTTCGCATAGCCCTCAACGGTTTCCATCATCGCGCGGCACACTCCCTTGCCCCTCATATCCTCCTTCACATATACGCAGGAAAGCCAGGGGGAAAGATCCGGACGCGACCAGGCTTCGGAAATGAGGAATTGGAACATTCCGCAGGGAACGCCCTGCTCATCGAAGGCCATGAAGGTTTGGGGCGGACGGCCCTCGCAGACGGCGTGTTCAAAATAGACCTTCATTTCGGGCCTGGGGTGCATGCGATCCCCCATCCAAGCATGGAGGAATTCCTCCGCTTGGGCTATGTATTCGGTGTCGGCGGCGGTCAGTCTTTTTACGGTATACATATCGCCTCCCTAATCGAACTTTCTTTTCATGAGCTTTATGGTCATTTCCTTATCCCCGAAGAAGCGCTTCAGGTCGTCGAAATACTCCCAGCCCCATTTCTCGTAAAGCCCCTCGTGGGGGGTGAAAAGATACATTTCCTTGATGCCGAGTTCCTTCGCATAGCCCTCCACCTGCTCCATCATGGCGCGGCATACTCCCTTGCCCCTCATGTCCTCACGGACGAAAACATTGGAAAGCCAGGGGGAAAGATCCGGGCGCGACCAGGCTTCGGAAAGCAGGAATTGGCACATTCCCACGGGTTTGCCTTCCTCGTCGAAGGCCATTATGGTCTGGGGAAGGCGGTCTTTGCAGGCGGCGTGTTGGCAGAATATCTCCAATTCGGGTTTCGGGTGCATACGATCCCCCCACCAGGCATAGAGAAGCTCGGCGGCTTCGTGCATTAAATCGGTGTCCTCGGGGGTAAGTCTTCTTACAGTGAACATTTTCCACCTCATATTTTTTCTTAATTATAACACAGCCGCAATTTTTTCAAAGTATTATTCAATTTATTAATTCTCAAATCGGTCGAAATTTATAAATAAATCTATCAAAACAGGGCAAACAGCGGCTCTTTGGGGTTTGCGGCGAGTGAAGAACCGATGAAAAGGAAATAAAATCCTCAAAGCGATTAAACAATATCACTATCTTTTCGATTTACAGTTGACCTATTTTGAATAATGAGCTATAATTATAACAAGATAAACAAATATTAGAGAGGTATAAATGAACGCAAAAGAATTGCAGGAGTACAGAACAAAGAATTACCGCGATTTGTATTCGGGCATAATCCCCGACAGATTCCCCGTCAACGACGGATTTTCCGTTGAATGTCTGATACAATATGCGGGCAAGGATTTGCTCACAACCCAGTATCAGTACACCACGGAGCTGCTCATCGAAATACTCGAAAAGGGCATGGAGATTTCCAGAGGCGACAACTATCAGGCGAGCTACGCCAGAAACGCCGTCACCAACCTTTTCACCAGAAGCAGAAGCTTCACCATGAGCAAAACCGGAATGATCCAGCACCCCGAAGTTTCCGGAATGGAAGCGGACGAATACGATGAATTCATCGAGAACCCCGCAAAATTCTCCGCTGACAAGGTGCAGATTCGCCTGAACGAGGGCTATCAGGGCAGCAAGTGGGAAATGGTTTACAACTACATGAAGCAGTATTTCGCGGCCCAGGATATGAACAGGGCCTTTGCGGAAGCCAACGCCTACATAAAGGAAAAATACGGAATGTTCACTCCTCCCGACGGCACCACGGGAATGACAGCTCCCCCCTTCGATTCGTTGGCCGACTTCAACAGAGGATTCACCAACATTTCCATAGACATCAAGAGAAGACCCCAGAAGGTTTTGGACGCCATCGAAGCCTTAATGCCCCAAGCCATTGCCATGCAGAGATTCTCGAAGGTCGATATTCTGGGCGCTTCCAGAATAATGACCCACATGGGAGTTTTCCTGAATAAGAAGGACTTCGACAAATTCTATTGGCCCACCTTCTACAAGCTTTGCCACATCGCCGGCGAAAGAGGACAGAGAATGTTCATCTTCTGCGAAGGCGACTGGACGAGATTCATCGACGAGCTTTCGACCCTGCCCGCAGGCACCCGTCTGTGGCTCGAATACGGAGATCCTCAGCAGTTCAAGGATAAACTGGGAGATAAATTCATTCTTTCCGGCTTCTATCCCCTGACATTGCTCAAGAACGGCACCAAGCAGCAGTGCATCGACAAGGCGAAGGAGCTGGTGGATATTCTCGCCCCGGGCGGCAACTATTTCTTCGACTTCGACAAGCACGCCCTCGACCTCAACGACATCAATCCCGAAAACTACATCGCCACCATGGAATGGGTGCTAGACAACGCCAAATATGCCAACGCCGGACAAAAATCCATCAATGTGGAATTCGAGGACACGGTCGTCAAGGGCTTCGCGAAGGATTATCCCGCGCCCAAATCCGCCTACAATGTACCCTTCGATGAGTACATAAAGAAGTATCCCCCGGTGGACGACAGAGCAATCCCCGCCATGAGGGAAGCTTATAATAAATATGCAAGATACGGCGGAATGTAATATATAGTATTGCTTCGCATCAAAAGTTAAAGCAGGGATTTTATTTTCCCTGCTTTTTTGATTGTTGTTTTTTACGGGCGAAAAACAAAGCGACGGGAAGCACTTAGCTTGGCGCCGCTTTACCTTAATCAAGCTCGTTTTTCCTTGATTTTGGGGGAAAGGGCTATAAAAATATTAAAGGGCGGGAACTTATTCCCGCCCTTGCGGAAAAAATTACTCGCCCTTAACATTATCACTTCACTATATGAATATAATCTTTCCGTTTAATACATTGGTATCTGCAACGGTTTGAGCATACGCATTATATCCGCCATGGGGGTCGGGCCGTTGACACTCTTTTTTTCCGATTGACCGAAACGGAATACCCGGGCCCATAGGGAAAGCTACATATATGGTTTTTAGTTCTTCAAGAATCCTCCGACGACCTCAACAGAAAAGCAAATCCACAAAATCGTCCGTCCCGAATCCAGCTATCGCCCCTTCGAAGCCGATTTTTTCAAGGGCTTGGCGCAGGGAGGCTTCATCAAAGCCCACCCCGATGAGCCCCTGCTCGATGAAGTCAATGTCCCTGTTGGTGAAAAAATCCCCCTTCAGGGAAAAGGCGGTGAGCTTGCCCTTTGATACATCAAAGAAGGCTTCGAAAATCCCCGCGGGGTATTTGCGGGTTTTTTCGGCGGAGAAGTTGGGTTTTTCGCCGTAGTTATATTCCCTGCGGGAAAACTTCTCTGCCACCCTGCGCTCCACTTGGGAAATATCCTCCCCGCTCAGGGTATATTCACCGAAATCGCTGTTGGAAAAGAATTTTTCTATCAGAGCGTTTTTGAAATCCTCTATCGTTACCCCCTCGGGCATGAGGGATTTCAAATTGATGACCCTGCTTCTCACGCTTTCCACAGCCTTGGAGATTATCTTCATCTCGCTCACATTCAGGGCGCTTACCATATCCTCGATATTCACATCGAACATTAAAGTGCCGTGATGAAGCACCTTTCTTTTATTGATATATTGGGCGTTTCCCGAAAACTTCCTCTCCCCGATGCAAAGGTCGTTTCTGCCTGAAAGGGAGGCTTTAACTCCGAAATCCTTTAATGTGGCGAGTACGGGGGAGGTGTAGCGGGCGAAGTCTATCTTCTGCCCCCCCTCGTTGTTCACAACAAAGGAGAAATTCAGGTTTCCCCGATCATGATAGACCGCACCCCCGCCGGAAAGTCTGCGGGCCACATATATTCCCCTCTCGCGTATGAATTTCTCGTTCACCTGGGCGTAGGTGTTTTGGTGGGAGCCGATTATCACGCTGGGGTCGTTGATATAAAAGAAAAGATAGTCCTCCCCCATGGCCTCGTCCCCCGTCAGATAGTCCTCAAGGGCCATGTTGTAATAGGGCACCGCCCAATTTGTTTTTATATATTTCATTTGCAACTTTTCACAAAGGCTTCCACGATCAGAAGCTGCTCGGGGTGCTTGACGAACATCTTTTCGGGATGCCACTGCACTCCCCAGACGAATTTTTTATCCGGCATATAAACTCCCTCGATGAGCCTATCCTCCGCCTCCGCCATTATGGAAAGCTTGGGGGAAAGGTGCATTATTCCCTGATGATGGGCGGAATTGACCTGAGCCTGGGTCGTTCCCCAAAGCTCGTGCAGGGGGGTGTGGGGCAGGATACGCAGATAATGTTGGTGGCGGTCATAGGGGGCCTTCATATAGTGGGCTGTGACCCCCTCCCAGAGGGTGGGCAAATCCTGATAAAGGGTGCCTCCGGTGGCGGCGTTGAGCATCTGACAGCCCCTGCATATCGCCAAAATGCTCTTTTCCTTTTTGAGGAAGGCTTCCAAAAGAAACTTTTCCGCGGCATCTCTGCGGGGGCAGGTGGTGGAAAGACCGAGGTCGTTGTTGTTGTAGAAGGAAGGCTCCACATCCACCCCGCCCGTGAGCATCAGCCCGTCGCAGGCTGAAACATATCTTTTCGCATCTTCCTCGGTGATGTCATAGGGTATGATGACGGGAACAGCTCCGCAGGCCCTCAGAGCCGCCATATAGTCCGCGGGCGCATAGTAAGCGTCCTTTTTTTCATAATAGCTCGTCGTAAGGGCGATCAAAGGTTTTTTCATGATTTAACCTCCTTTATATAGGGTAAATAATAGCACAAAATCCCGTTGTTTTTTATATAATCCGATTAGGTTGGTTGATTTTATCTTAATAATATTAGGGAAACCAAAAGTTCCCGACAGGGTCGGGAACTTTCAAAATTCGCCTACGGCGAATTTTTGAGCAGGCAAATTTCAGTCTAAACTGATCGTCAACAAAAGCCCTTCCTCGGAGGTGCTATGGTAAAGGGTGGAAATCCCGGAGGCTTTTACGGCTTTTATCTTCCAGATGCGATCATTATCGAAAAGATCCTTTTTTGCCGCTTGAAGCTGTTCGTCAGAGGAAAATTTCAGATATATCCGTCCGCTCGGAAATTGCTCGGATATGATCTTGCTCGCCTGCGAAAAGGAATACTGCTCAAGGTAGTATCCGTTGTAAACGAAATAGTTGTATTTTGTCTGCGTACAATTCGGGAGGATTTGATCCTCGTCGAGGGTGTGGGTCAAAAGCAACTCCTCGGTGGTGATAAGAAAATAATCGTAACTTCGGCCCTTCGGCGCTTTGGTCGGATCTGTGTAGGTGGGGTCGTCCCAGGTTATGTCCGCATAATAATAATCCGAACCGATCAGAATATAATTCCATGCGTGACCGCTTCCCTGCCCCGAACCCGTCACCATATGACAGGGAATCGAAAGCTTTTTCATCAAAAGCTGAAACGCCTCGGAATAACCGAGACAGGTGGCTTTCCCCAAAACAAGGCAACTGTATGCGCTTTTGCTTGTGGGGGAATAGCTTTTATCGTAATATGTATTATCCACGATATAGTCATGGACGAAAAGCGCCTTTTCGTAATCGCTTGTGCCTGCGGGAATAAGGGAGATTATCTCCTCAACCTTCACTTCCAACTCCCGGGCCATTTTGATTATATCGCCCCCCTCATAACCCGAGGTTGTGGGATAATAGGTTATCTTCTTGCCGAAAAGAAGATTTATCGTACTGACACTGCTTCCCCCGTCCAGCCAGAAAAACTCGGGGTGATCCCTGTGTACCGCAAGGAAAGCGGCGTAAACATCGTCGGGATCATAATGAAAGAAAGTTATCTCGCCTTTGAAAAGCTCCAATTCCTTCACAAACCGTTCATAGGCCTTTTTGCCCCCCTCGCTCAAATGCGCATAACTGCTGTAATCCCCGGTGTCGGGCATATTCGAAATGATTTCTTTTATTGCCCCTTTACGCGCCGAACTCGCCGAAGCGAAGCTATCCTGCCCGGAAAGGGAGCAGAAGGTGAGGGCAAAGCAGAGGAAAAGGGCGAGTATGCGTTTCATTAGGCCTCCGGGATTTTGATGGGTGTTTTAATAATATGATTATACACTATGGGTTATTCGAAGTGGGG
>JAAYHF010000086.1 GCA_012727485.1 Eubacteriaceae bacterium | reverse complement strand
GTTTATGATGCTGTCGGCGGGGTTTGTTTGTTTCGTTGTGTCGGGGGGGGATTTGCAAAGCAACAGCGTAAAATTGGGCATTATAAAAGACATAATGATTTAATCCCAAAAGGGAAATTATTTCCGGTATTTAAGGCGTTTACCGACCGAAAGCAATCTTATTCAAGGTCATTGCTTAATAATTGCAATTTGCCTTTAAGTAAGGGTGTGTTTTTGCACGGAATAGCTTTAATTAAAGCGAGAAGCTTTTCTGCCGTCAAAGCGGGGAAGCTTTTTCGTATCGGTATATGGGTCAAGTTTTGTTCTTTGAGATTTAACGCACAATAGAAACAACAAAAAATCGCCCTATTTACTTCAAGCGATAAAAGAAACCTTCTTACCGTTTTAGCTTTGGTTCGGATAGGGGGCGGGGGGGAAGGAATATTATAACGCCGTCGGCGGGGTTTGTATTTCGTTGCTATTGGGGAGGAATGCGCTTAAGCTCGGAAAGGGATACCTTTGTAAAGGGTTGCCCTTGCAAAGGGTTGCCCTTGTAAAGGATTGCCTTTGCAAGGGTTGCCTTCGCACGGTAAACCCTCGCAAAAAAGGAAGTATCACGCCTATGCGGTATAAGCCCGTTTACGGGTATGCCACACCGCATACAGCCAAAACGATTGTGCGTTGTTATCTTTATATATAATAATAGGCGCTTTACCCCGCCGAATATTTTGCGAATTTCGGAAACGCTTTAGCCGGGTTAAATCGGGAAAGTCTTTAATAAGGCAAAGCGCATTAACCGCAAGTAACACCACGCAAGTTTAAAACTTCGATAAATCGTCCCTTCCGTGACCCGATCGGAGTGAAAAACCCCTATTCGGCGCAATGTCGCTTTACCGACAGCCGATAATTGGCTTGGGCTTGCTTTTGCATAGTATTCAAAAGTTCCCGCCATAGGCGAGAACTTTTTTTATCCTAAAATTTTGTTTCTTACGAAGTGACCCTATCACAACATAAAAAGGCAGTTTTTCCGTTATGACCCGGTCACAATATGAAATAGCACTTTTTCCGAACTGACAAAGGTCGTTTTATGACCGGGTCAGAAAATACAACGATTGAAACGCTTAAAAAGCTATACTATAATAAACCCCGATAAACAATCGACAAACAGATAAACAAAGGAGATACAATGACCACCATAACGATAGTATCAACCTTGGCGGCGTGGGTTGCGGGTTTGCTTTTAGATGCGAATTTGGATTTTGACCCCCGGGGATTTTTATGCCTCAGAATTTTGCTCCCCCTATTGGCGATGGGGCTTTGCCTGTTGAAGGCGGTCAAGGAAAGCAAGAACGAACAGGGCAAATAAGACAAGGTATGATCAACCTTCAACCGATGACAAAACCGATCGGGAAGGCGGTTTCCTGAAAAGCACGAATGCCGTTTAAGCAGATAAACAAAGGTAAATTGAATTAATATACGACACGGCAAGCGGGAAACTCTTTAGGCATACCGCACAAAAATAAACTGCGAAAAGGCACCTTACCTTTTGCCTGAGATATAAACGGCATTCATTCTTGAATACTGCTCTTGCCTTTGAATGGGGTCGCTTTCAAGAGATAAACACCCTTAAGAACCGTATCTTTTATCTTTTGGGCTATGCCGTCTATCGAATAGATCCAAATCGTTTCGTGTTGCGTTATTATTCTGCGTTTCGCGATGTTACGGCATACGACCGGGTAAAGTTACGGATTTACCGCACCATAGTGCAGTGTGAAAGCGTGCGCCCCATTTGCTCCCTTCGACGGTATAAAAAAGCAATCCGTGAAGCCGTTCAAAATCGGGTAAATGTGACGAGCCTTTTAGGGTGGCTCTGCCTATCAAACGGCGATTCCCAAAGGATAGAAGGGTACACTCTGCAATTTTTCACTTGAGCTTGGAGAGGGTTGTTCTTATTGCGGTGAACCCTTACAAAGAAAGAAATTTCCTGCCTATACAGAGAAAGTCTGTCGGGGGGTACGAAATACCGTGCGGCTTAAGACAAATTACACGGCGTCGTCTTGCCCTATCCCTCCTTTCTCGTTCAAGCCTTTATCCGATTTAACCCCTTCTATATACTCTTTTGAGTGGTCTTTATCTTGGTTTAAAGTGTGTAACGCTCCCGACACTTGACATCATAAAAAAACAGACTTTCTTCCAAGTGAAAGCCTGCCTTGTTTGTGAGTTTTCTGCGGACGACAGGGCTTGAACCTGCATACCTTGCGGCACAGGATCCTAAATCCTGCGCGTCTGCCAATTTCGCCACGTCCGCATATTTAAATAGCGGATATGAGTATAGCAAATGGGGAGGGGAAAGTCAAGAAAGGGATTGCGGGGGATAGCGGGAAGGGGGGGGCGGTTCGCCTTGAAATTGAGTTTAAGTGTTAAATATCGTTTCGGGGTTGATTTTGCCGAATTTCAAGCCGTGTGTAAAACCCGATGTACAGGGCGGCTATATCAAGCATCTCAACGATATTTTATCCTCAACGGGAGAAAAGTTACTTTAGGGCGCAGGGAACGAAAAAGCGATTAAAAAGGCGGCTCAAGAATGCCGCAAACAAGCAAACGATTATTAAGCGATTAAGGGGATAAGGAAGGGAAAGAGAAGGGAAAGAGAAGGGAAAGAGAAGGGGGCAACCCCTCACTCTGCGCAACAAAGCGTTGCTTCTTCCCCTCCACGGTTGACACCCCACTCCCCCAAAACATATAATCAATCATAAAAAGAATGGAGAGAACAATGTCGATCACATCAAAAATAACCCTCAAGCATCTTGCCGGCTTCAACTGCCTGACTATCCGCAAAACCATTGATTTCATGAAGGATTATTCGCAGTTTGCCGCTTATGCGCTGGAAAAGACGGAAAAATATCTGAAAAATATCGGGGAAGAACCGGCGGGCGCGCCCATGGTCTGCTTTCACAACATGGAGCTGGAAAACCTCGATTTGGAAGTGGGCTTCCCGGTGGCCTTCGGCGGGGAAAGCTTTAAGGCCGAAGGGGATTTAAAGGTCGTGGAAATCCCTTCGATGTGGGCGCTTTGCGCCATAGATCGGGGCCCCTACGAACTGCAAGACCCCACCCTTGAGGCGATATTCGCCGAAATACAAAAAGGCGGTTACCAAATGGCGGGGGGAATATATTATCAATACCTCAACGACACCGAAAGGCCCGAGGAGGAGTATCTTACCTTTATGTTTGTGCCGATCGTCAAATAGGAAGCCATATATAAAGGCGGTTTTTTACTGCTACGAAGCGGAAAACTTTCTTGCGGGGGGAAGGGGTTGCTCCGCCCGTATAATCATAGGTTCTTACCGTCGGCTGTTTTATTTACGGACGAAAATAATTCCCATGGCGGAATAACCGAATTTCCGCCGCAAGGCATGACTTTTGCTTCTTGCGACAAAGCGGAAACTCGAAAAATCGGCTTTGTTTTGCGCTCAAACCCGCAAAATCCGAAGGCTTATTTCGCCATATCCACCACATCCCTATTCTTCCAGATATAATTACCCCCCGAAAGCACGGTGAAGAAGACGGAGGCGTAGTAGATAACCGTGGCGGGCAGGGTGATGAAGGGGAGCAGTCCCTCGAAGTGCATCATCACCAAAGCGATCATCTGTAGGGTGGTCTTTATCTTGCCGAAAATATCCGCCGCAAGAACCCTTCCCTTTAAAACCGCCATGTTCCTGAGCCCCAATACCGCAATTTCCCGAGCGACCATTATAATACAGCTCCAGGAGCTTACCCGAGCAAAGCCCGTGAATATTATCACCGCCGTCAAGACCAAAATCTTATCGGCTATCGGGTCGGCAAACTTGCCGAAATCCGAAACTAAGTTGTATTTGCGGGCTATTTTGCCGTCCAGCATATCCGTCAGCGAGGCCAAAACGAATATCGCCCCCGCGATGATAAAATTGTGTTTGAAGGAAATGAGCATCACCGCCATGTAAACGGGAACCGCCGCTATTCTGGCAATGGTCAGCTTGTTGGGTAGGTTTTTATCTATTTCTTTTTTCATTGTTCAGTCCCCCAAAGGTCGTATTCTGTCGAATCGTTTATATAAACCGAAACCGTCTCCCCGATATTATGCACTTTTTCACTTGTAAAGTAAACAGCTCCGTCCACATCGGGGCTATCCATATAGCTTCTGGCACAGTAAAAGCCCTCCTCCTGCACCTCGTCCACCATGACCTCAAGGGTTTGCCCCACAAACTCGGCCATCACCCTTGAACTTACTTCCTGCTGAACTTCCATCAAATAATCCCGCCTGCGCTCTTTTTCTTCTTCCTCTATCTTGCCCTCCATTTTGGCGGCGGGGGTGCCCTCCTCCTCGGAATAGGCGAAAACTCCCGCCCGGGTCAGCCTTGCCGACTTCAAAAAATCCGCCAACTCCTCCAGATCCTCGATGGTTTCCCCGGGAAAGCCCGCTATGAAAGTGGAGCGAATAGCCATGTCGGGCACAAGGCGGCGCAGGAGGGCTATCTTCTCCGTAATTTGCGCCTTATTCGTGCGGCGGGCCATTCTTTTCAAAACCCTGTCGCTTATATGCTGAAAGGGTATGTCTATGTAATGCGCCAGCTTGGGGCAGTTTTGATAGGCTTGTATAAGCTCGTCGTCTATGGCTTCGGGGTAAACATAAAGAAGCCTTATCAGCTTTACTTCCTTTATTTGAGCGATTTTTTCTATAAGCGGGGAAATCATTCTCCTGCCGTAGTTATCCGTGCCGTATTCCCCGGTGTCTTGAGCCACGAGGATTATCTCCCCCCTGCCCTCTGTTTGGGCAAGCCTTTGCACCTCCCCGAAAATATCCTCCATGCTCCGACTTCGCTGACGCCCCCTTATCAGGGGTATGGCGCAGTAGGTGCAGTTTCGGTTGCAACCCTCGGCTATCTTCACATAGGCATAACCCGCCTTTTCGCTGAGGATCCTGCCCGTTTCCCTTATGGGGGAATTTTTATCCTTTAAATATATGTTCGGTGGGGTCGAGGGCGCAATTTCATCCTTTAATATTCCCGCTATGTCATACATATTCATGACCCCGAGGATATAATCCGCCTCCGGGATCTCCTCGGAAAGCTCCCGGGCGTATCTCTGGGAAAGACAGCCGCATATCATCAGCTTCACCCCCGGGTTTTCTTCTTTATAAGAAACCGCCTCAAGTATGGTCTGTACGCTTTCGGTTTTCGCCGCTTCTATGAAACCGCAGGTGTTTATTATTACGATCTGCGCCCCCTCGACCTCCGTGAGGATTTCAAAGCCCGCCTCGCTCAAAAGATAGGCCATGTTTTCGCTGTCGCAGGTGTTCTTCGCGCAACCGAGGGTAATTATTACCGCCTTTTTCTTCATTCCAACGCCTCCGGTGAGATCAATACATCTCTGGGCTTGCTCCCGTTTGCTTGGGAAACATAGCCCCTTTGCTCCATTTCGTCCATTATCCTCCCCGCCCTGGCATAGCCGAGGCGCAGTTTGCGCTGTATCATGGAGGTGGAAAGCTTCAGCTTATTGGCATAGCCTATTTCCAAAGCCTTTTTAATCAGGGTTTCGTCGTCCTCCTCCTCCGAGCCCTCGATATTTGCGGTCTGCTTCACCCCCACCTCTGCGGCGGCGGCCATGATCTGCTCATGGACTTCATCGTCGTAGGCGGTTTCGTATTGAGCCTTTACGAAGGTGGTGACCTTTTCTATTTCCTCGTCGCTGACGAAGGCCCCCTGCGCCCTTATGGGAACGCCCTCGTCCATGGGTTTATAGAGCATATCCCCCTTGCCCAAGAGCATTTCCGCCCCGGAGGAATCCAAAATGGTGCGGGAATCTATCTGACTTGCCACGGCAAAGCTTATGCGGGAGGGGATATTCGCCTTTATCGTGCCGGTTATAACATTAACGCTGGGTCGCTGGGTGGCTAAAACGAGGTGTATTCCGCAGGCACGGGCGAGCTGGGCCAAGCGGCAAATGGAGTTTTCCACCTGCTGGGCGCTCACCATCATCAGATCCGCAAATTCGTCTATTATAAGGGCTATATGGGGTATCTTATCCCCGCCCTCGGAAAGCATTTTTGCATTGTAAGAATAAATGTCCTTGACCTTATTATCGTGGAATTTCTTGTAGCGATCCTCCATTTCCCGCACAGCCCAGCCGAGGGCGCCGCTTGCCTCCTTGGCGTTTGTCACCACTGGTATGAGCAGGTGGGGTATGTCGTCGTAAACATTCAGCTCCACCATCTTCGGATCTATCAATATCAGCTTCACATCCTCGGGGGAGGTGTGGTAAAGGATTGAAATTATTATGGTGTTTATGCAAACGCTCTTTCCGCTGCCCGTCGCTCCCGCTATCAATATATGGGGCATTTTGGTTATATCCATAACCAAGGTCTGCCCGGAAACGGTTTTGCCCAAGCAGGCGGCCAAGGGGGATTTGTTGGCGGTGAAGGCCTTATCGGTTATTATTTCGGATAAGCGCACCATATCGGGCTTTTCGTTGGGTATCTCTATACCCACCGCCTTCTTGCCGGGTATGGGCGCTTCCACCCTCACCTGCTTTGCCGCCAGGGAATAGGCGATGTCGTCCGAAAGGCTCGCCACCTTGCTCACCTTCACCCCCGGCTCAAGCTGAAGCTCGTAGCGGGTGACGGTGGGGGCTACGGTGATGTTCGTGACCGTGGTGGTGACCCCGAATTCGTTGAGCATCTTCACCAAACTTTTCGCCTGGGCTTCCTTTTGCTCCGCGCTCGAATTGTTGGATTTGCCCTCGCTTCTCGCCAAAAGGCTCAAAGGCGGGAATTTATAATATTTATCCAAATGGTCGTCCTTCGACTCCTCCTCCACCAGTTGGGAAACCTCCTCAAGGGCCTGAGCCTGCGCTTGGGGGGTAAGCTTCTCCTTTATGAAGGCCTGCTTTTCGGGCGGCTCGGGGGCTTTGGCAGCGCTTAACGCTTCGGAGTTTTTCTGCTCGGCGGGTTTGCCGCCCGTAAGCTCTATGAACTGCCCGCTTATGGTTTTATCGGTGGGGTTCACCCCCGAGGGTTCTTCGTCAAAACCTCCGAAAAGCCCCCCGCCCTTCGTTTTGCGGGAAGTCTTTTTCTTCTTCGCCGCTTCTATGAAAACTATCCTGTCGCCGCTGTCGGTTTCAAGCAGGGTTTTTCCGTTTTCGGACGCTTTGTCGGTTTTACCCCTCGAATAATCCTCAATGTCCTCGGATTCTTTCTTGGCTTCAAGGAAAAGGGCCTGTTCGTTTTTGCGCTCTATGCGGCGTTTTTGGTTTTTCTCCGCAATGTTCTTTGCGGTGGTCTCCATTTGCTCCGCCCCACGGCGCACCATATCCACAAAGCTTTTCTTGAATATCACGATGAAAAGCACAATGGCGGCGAAGATGAGGATTATCCAAGAGCCGACAGCCTGGAAGGCTTCCACCATGACCTTCGCCAAAAGGGAGCATACAAAGCCCCCGGGGGTGGCGGTCTGCCAAAGAGCGCCGTAAAGCAGGGGGTCTTTATAGGAATAAACAAGGAAATATCTCACGGAAAGGGAGGAAGCGACGGTAAAGATGAGCGAGAGGGCATAAATATAACCCCCCACCTTTTCCCTGCCCGTAAGGACAAAAATGCCGTGGGAAATAACCGCACAGGAGAGCGCCACCCTGCCGAAGGTGCCGAAAAGACGCTTGATGAGAGAGCTTATCGCCCCGCCCACGGAGCCGGTTTTCGCCCCGAAGGTAAAAAAGAGCAGAAGCGCCCCCAAACAAATCAATACTATCCCCCATATTTCCCTTTTAAGGGCGGCTTCCCTGCGCCTTTGGGCGGCGGTCTTTTTGGGGGCGGCCTTTTTCTTTTTATTTGAAGAAGTTTTCTTTCTTGTCGCCATTTTGTTTCCTTTTGTTTTTGTTGTTTCCCTTGGCAGTTAAAGGGTTTTGACGGTTTTTCGTCAAATTGCCCTCGGGCGGTGTTTGGGTTTTGCGGCGGGGATTTTCCGCTTTTGGGGCTTGTCTTCGCTCAGGTGGCTTACTTGCTTTTCGGTCAGCCTTTCACTACCCTTGCAAACACTTTCGGAACAACCCCTTTTGCCATTCCTCTATTATAACTGTCTTGTCGGACTCTTGTCAAAGGCGATATACTGTCATTCGTCTTTTATAAGCCGTCCTTCGGGCTTTAATTCGGAGCGTAAACGCCTGTGTTTATGCTTTTTTCCGCCGTTTGCGGAGTTTTTCCGCTCGTCTGTTTTTCAGTCGGGCTTGTCCTTTGGTCGGGGGGCGTATCGTCTCTATCCCGCAAACCTTCGCAATATGGGGGACTTATTTCCCTCTCCCCCGTAATTGTTCATCGGGCTGTCTATCCCTTTATTGTAGCTGTCTTTGGTATTTTGTCAAGTCGGATAAACCTTCTTCGCCCTATGCTGTTTATATGTTTTGTATTTATGTCCATTGCCGCCGATTGCGGTTTTTGCTTGAATTGATTGCCTAATCGTCTGTTTAACTCGGACTTGATTTCCTTTCGGGCTTCGATTTAAAGATTTTTTCGGTAGGGCTTTTGGGTCTGCTCCTTACTTCGCACCTTTTGCCTGCTCAAACACCGCACCTAATAATCATAAAGTCGGTTTTTAGCTTATAAGGGGGTATGTTTTCGGGGCTTCCCTTCACCTTTAATGACTCCTCCCCGATGCTCGAGCGGAATATCCGTTTTTCTTCCGGGGCTTTTCCTTCGATATTTCGGGTATTTATCCGCTTCCCCTTGGGATTGTCTTTAGGGCGCAGGGGTATTTTGCGCTTTTCTCGGGCTTGTCCTTTGGTCGGGGGGGCGTATCGTCACTTACCCCGCAAACCTTCGCAATATGGGGGCTTATTTCCCCTTGCCCCGTAACTGTCCATCGGGCTGACTATCCCTTTATTGTAGCTGTCTGTGGTCTTTTGTCAAGACGGATAAACCCGGCTTCGCCTTATGTCGCTTATATGCTTTGTATTTATGTCCATTGCCGCCGAAGGCAAGTGATACAGGCAATACTACCGAGATTTATTCTCCCGGGAAATGGTTATCAGCCTCTCCAACCGCTTCGCAAAGGTGGAACGGCTCACCTTCGCCCTTGCCGCAAGATCCGCCAAACTTTCCTCCGGATATTCGCTCCTGAGACGGGCGGCGTTTATCAGCTCCTCGGAAAGATGCCGCAGCTTCCCGCTTTTTGTCAGGGAGTCTATCGCTTCCCGCTGACGCAGGGAGGCTTCCACCGTTTTATCCAAATTGGCTTCGAAAAGGTTTCCCTCCCGAACGGTGCGGGCGATGGTTTCTTTATATATGCGGGTGTCGGTCAGCTTGAAAACCCCGGAGGCCGCCTCCATAACCGCCATGAGATCCATCACCCCGGAGGCGGTTTTGATATATACAATTATATCATTCTTCAAGGGCCTTATCTTTGAGGCAATTCCCAATTCCCCCAAAAGCTCCCTTAACCCCTCGGCAATGGGTTCGCTTTTCAATCGGAATTGGGCTTCATAGGCTCGGGAGGGTTCGTAAATAAGCCCGCAGGCCAAAAACGCCCCCTTTATAAAGCCCTTCAGGGCCTGCTCGGAGGGGAGAAATCCCCTATCCGGGGCGGGGTGTATCCTCACCACCCCCTCGGGGCTTATCAGTGAATTATTGTGCAGAACGATCTTCGCCGCCTCCCCCTTAAGCTCACAGCGGTAAATCCTCTTTTCCCCGAAGGCTTTTCGGGTTATGACGCTCAACTCGCAGGAATGGGAATAAAGGGCTTTTATGAGCTTGAAGGCGAAGGAAGCCCCCGCCGCCATGGGAAAATCCATTCGGCAGGAAAACATACCCCTTCCCTTGAAAACATAGGAAGCCCCGGTCAAAAGCAGGGCATAAAGGGCCCCTTCCTGCTGTTCGGGGTCGTCGGGAAACTTATTTATAACTTCCTCTTTTATGTTTGCGGAAAAGCTCATGGGTCGATTATACCACCCTGCAAGCCCATGATAAAGTCAATTAATGTGGGTAACATTTCAAATGGTTTTTATTACAAAATAGTTATATTTTAGTTACAATATGGTGTATAATTCAGGCATGAAGCAAAAGATACTTATTGTGGACGACGAAGCGGCGATATGCGAGCTGCTTGAAATGGAATTGACCCTGGAGGGCTACGACTGCATGAGCGCCTCGGACGGCATTTTAGCCCTGAGCGCCTTTGATTCCTATTGCCCCGATTTAATATTATTGGATATCATGCTTCCCGGGATAAACGGCTATGAGGTTTTAAAGCGGATAACCGCCAAGGCCGATGTGCCGATAATCATGCTCACCGCCAAGGCTCAAACCGCGGACATCATCGAGGGGCTTGAAACGGGCGCCCATGACTATATAACAAAACCCTTTGAAACCTCGGAGCTTTTGGCCCGCATAAAGGCGGCTCTGCGCCGCCATGGGGTGAAAGCCCCCCCTTCGGCGGATATTCTCAAAAACGGTTCGCTGACGGTCATTCCCTCCTCCCGTTCCGTCTATGTGGAGCAGACCCCCGTGAGGCTCACCGTCACCGAATTCGAGATACTGCTGATTTTCATGAGAAATTATTCGAAGGTGCTTTCGAGGAAGGATTTGGCGATGATGCTGGGGGAAGAAAACTACGACGAGCTGACCCGGGCCATAGATATGCACATTCAAAGATTGCGCCGCAAGCTCTCGAAGGTCACTGCCATTCGCTTCATCGAAACCGTACACGGACTGGGCTATAAAATGAGGAACTTTGATGAAGCTGAGATATAGCTTGAAAATGACCCTCGCCAACATACTCATAACAATCCTCACGACCGCCCTCGTGGGGTTTATTGTGGTGCAGGGGGTATTGACTTCGCAGATAACGGGGGCGGCGGATACGGTGGGCAAGGCGGCTCGGGAAGCCGCTTCGATGATAACCGTTTTCGTGAACACGGTGAAGGTGGAAAATCCGGAGGGCTTAAAGACCCCCTCCGTTTACGGGGTGCCCTACGGCGCCGGCTCATACGGGGAGCAAAACCTCGGAAAGATCACCCCCGGGGAGATATTCAGGCAGAATGCGGGTTATTATGCCCGCCAAATCTCCTCCGTTTATTCCATGAAAACCCTTATCTTCGATTCGCAGATGAACATATTGGCCTCCGGGGAAAAGGACGAGGATTATTCTTATTATATTCCCCATGTGCAAAAGGTGATAGAGGAGGGCAGGGGCGCCTATGTTTACAGCTCCCCCGCCGGGCAGGACATAATAATATACTTCTCCCCCATAATCTTGGAGGGGAAATGCGAGGGGGTGCTTATCTTAAATTATCTTCTCAAAAGCGCCGAGCTTGCCGCCTCCTCCCTGATTCGCCTTTTCACCTTTGCCGCTTTGGCGGCGGTGGTCTGCTCGGCGGGGCTTTATTTGTTGCTCCATCACTGGGCGGTCAAACCCCTCAGAATGCTCGCCGCCTATTTCAGAGAGATCTCCGAAGATGAAAACGCCGAATTCCCCAAGATCACCTACAACAAAAAGGACACCGTGGGTAGGCTTGTGGGGGGCTACGAAATGATGCAAAGGGCGATGGACGAGAAAATCTCGGAGCTGAATTACGAAAAGGAAAAGCTTTCCGCCATAATCGGCTCAATGCAGGATGCGGTGATAGCGGTGGAGGAGGGGGGAAAGATAGTCGGCATGAACGACAAGGTTGCCCTTTTCTTCAAGGGGGCGGAGGCCATAAGCGAGATCATCCCCGATTATGACGAGGTTATCCGCCTTGCCCTCGCAGACCCCACGGGGGTGAGCTGTGAGATAGAATACAATTCCAAAAATTTTCTCGCCAATGCGGTGCGGATAAATTCTTCCCCCCGGGGGGAGGGGGTGCTTTTCGTGATAAGCGATGTCACCGCCATTAAAAAGGCGAATTCGGAGCAGAACAGATTCTTTTCGAGCATTTCCCACGAACTGCGTACCCCGCTTACCACCGTCATCGGCTATATAAATATGCTGATAAGAAGGGGTACCGCCGACAGCAAGCTCACCGAAAAGGCCCTTATGGCCATGGACGGGGAGGCCCATAGACTGCTCAGGCTGGTAAATGACCTTGTGACGATGGGCAAGATAAAAAAATATGAGTTTGCCCTCGTCATGTCGGATATAAATTTAAATGTGCTTTTGAGCGAGGTGGCCTCCCAAATGGACATGACGGGGACCCAAAACAACATCGCCGTCACCTACGAAAGCGTGGAGCTGCCCATAATAAAGGGCGACAGGGACAGGTTAAAGCAGGCCTTTCTGAATGTGACTGACAACGCGGTCAAATATTCCCACCCCGGGGACGCGGTGAGGCTGAGGGCGATCAAAATGGAGGGCTTTGTGGAGGTGACGGTGCGGGATTACGGGGAAGGCATACCCGCGGATAAGCTGGAGAGGGTCTTTGAGGCCTTTTATCGGGTGGAGGACGACCGAATCCGCCTGGGCGAGAGGGGGGGCTACGGTCTGGGGCTTTCCATCGTCAAGGACATCATCGAGGGTCACGGGGGGAGCGTGGAGATAGAAAGCGTCGAGGGGGAGGGCACTCTGGCCGTCATAAGGCTTCCCTATAAGAACCCCCGACAATCCGAGCCGGCTAAAACCCCGCAGGAAGATGAAGAAAGCGGGGATAGCGAGCAGATATGAGAAAATACGGCTTGACGATAATTCTTTTGGCCTTAACCCTTTTGCTTTGCGGCTGTGAGGCTTATTTTGTGGAAAAAGACGAGCTTATCTTCACCGACGACGAGCAGGAAAAGAACTTTTTCACCATAATTCCCGGGGATTACACCGACGAATTTTCCGGTATACTCCTTTACTGCGATCCCTTCGGCAGGGGGGGGATCTACACCGAAAGACACTCCGGGGAAAGAAACGTCAATAACCTTTACCTTTACGACGAAAACGGGGTGAAACTGCTTTTTTCGGGGGAGAATTATTACACCGAAGCGGTGATGGACAGCTATGACGATTCGATTTATTTCAAAGAATACAACACCGTGAGCTTAACGGCGGTGATATACCGCGCCTCGAAGGATCGCTTGAGCAAGGTGAAGGTGGCCGAGGCGGTCAACCGCACACTGCCCTTTTATGTGAACGGCGGGCGGGTCGCCTATGTGAACGGTGAAAACGAGCTTATCATCGAAGGGGAGGGGGAAAGCCGTGCGGTATACGGTTTTTCGAAAAGCGCCTCCGTGCGAAAAATCGGCTATTGCAGGCGGGAGAACTACGCCATTGCCCTGGTTACGGAAAATCAGGGCGCTTATGTGCTTTACAAGATAGATTTGCATAACGAGGAAAATTCCACGGTTAAAGGATCGGCGGCGGCTGATTCTTCGTCTGTGGCCGTGTCGGCCGTGGCCGTGTCGGCCATAGATGCCAACGTCAAGGATTTTTACTATTCGCCCGAAAGCGGGCTTTTTTATCTGAAAACCGCCGAGGGGGGCGAACAGCTTTACGAATACGATTTCGACACCTATCTGCGAACCTATATTTTGACCGGGCCGATAGAGCGCCTGACCGCAAGCCCCTCGGGGGGTTATATCGCCTATGTGACAAGGCTCACCGCCGAAGCCCCCACCCAGAGCCTCTGGATAACCACCCCCTCCCCCGACAGCTCCGCCCAGCTCGCCGTGAATACTCCGATAATCGGGGCGATCTTTTTCGCGGGGGAAAGCAAGATAATGTTCACCCTTTCCAAGGGAGAAGCGGGGTATACGGTGCGGGGGCTTTCCTTTGTTTATCAAATGTCTTCGTTTTAGGGGCGATGTTTTCTTGCTATGGGAATGAATAAATCGACGGGCTTTGATTTGCAGGGGTATGGATCGTTTTGATTTTTCGGTTATATTCTCGGTTATAGCGGGATAGAAAAATTCTTTCTTGGTTATGGGGTTGG
>JAAYHF010000085.1 GCA_012727485.1 Eubacteriaceae bacterium | reverse complement strand
GAAGGGCGTCCAGCAGTTTGAAGGAATCCGCCGCGTCCTTTTTAAGGCAGGCGAACAGACCGTCTATGAAGCTCACCGAGGGGATTATCTCGACTTCGCACTTTGCCCTCTCCAAAAGCTTCATCACCGCCGCCTCCGCCATAACCGCACTGCCGGGAACGATATAACCCACCGTTTTTTCGGGGCACTCGAGTATTTCCGCGCAGATGCTTTCGTAAAGGCTTTCGAAATCTTCACTCGTTTCGTAAAGAGCATCGAAACTAATGAAGGGAATGGAATATTCCTCCAATATCACCGAGGAGGGGTGTACCATGGTTCTCGCGAATACCCTGTCGCATTTTTTCAGCGTGTCAATGGTCTTGAGGGTTATGTCCCCCCTGTCTCCGCAACCGAAGCCCATTATATATAATTTTTCCATTTTCGATATTTCCTTTCAAAGCGCCCCTATGGCGGCGAGTCACTGTAGCGACGAGTCGCTATGGCAACGAGTCGCTATGGCGACGAGGCGCTGTAGCGACTTTTGCCGCCTGTTGAAATTTTACCACCTTTCTGCCCGCTAACCCACAAGAATGCTTCATATTGATTCGGTTGTCCCTCATATAATGTATATATGAACAATAAAAAACGCCTGCGCGAGCTAACCCGGGAAGTGATCGGCAGCTTGGCGCAGACCTTTGAAATAGAGGAAGGTATGCTTTCGGGAGAGATGACGGTGGAAATGGTGGGCAGGAGAAGCTGTCGGCTCACCAATCACCGGGGCATCATAAAATATACCCCCGAGGAGGTGCGAATAAAGACCGAAAGCGGGGTTTTCAGGGTCTGCGGGGAGATGCTGAAGATAAAAGGGCTCATGGCGGAGGAGATAATTATAGAAGGAATAATTGAAAATGCCGCCTACGAGGAGGTTTGAAAATGGTATTCGATATTTTGAAATCACTTAAAACCTATTATGTATTGCGGGTGGACACCGCCTTTCCCGAAAAGATATTGAATTTAATACAAAAGGGAGGCTTTGTGGTATGGGAGGTGGGCATAACCGGGGAGGGAATGAGCTTGAAATGCTTAAGCTCCGATATGCCCGCCATAGAGGGACTTTTGAATTCCCTCGGCGCCGTCTGGGAGATAACCCGGATTAGGGGCGCGGAAACGCTGATAAAAAACCTGAAGCGCTATAAGGGAATAATTTTCGCCGCATTCGCCTGCTTTGTCATAACCCTTATTTTTTCGGGCTTCGTCTGGTCTCTGGAGGTTTACGGCGCAAGGGGCATTTCCGAGCAACAAGTCATAAATTGCCTTTATGATTCGGGAGTAAGGGAGGGCTGTCTGAAAAGAAACCTTGACAGGGAAGAAATTGCGGTGAGCTTGATGACGGAATTCCCCTCCCTTTCCGAGGCCCAGGTCACCTTCGAGGGTACCCGCCTTTGCATCACCCTTTTCGAGAGGGATTCCCCTGCCGTCATATACGACACCTCCGTGGCTGTGGATTTGGTGGCTGTCAAGGACGCGGTGGTGGACTTCATAGATGTTTACAACGGCAGAGGGGCGGTGGAGGCGGGTCAAAGCGTGGCGAAGGGGGACATATTGATAAGCGGTGATTTAAGCTACGGCAGCGGGGAGGAGGCCTTCGAAAAGAAGGTTCACTCCATGGGCAAGGTGCTTTCCTATGAAACCGCCGAATTCGAAGGTATTACAGTCGATGCCTATTTACCCGGGGAGGGCGCAAAGTACAAAAGCATTAAAACCTATTATCTTTTCGGCAGGGTATTCACCGTCAGCGATGCGGAAATTCCCGAAAACCCCGTAAAGGTGATGAGCTATGCCCAACCGGTCAGAGTGCTGATGTTTTCGATTCCTGTTTTATATGATGAAATAAGGTGCTATAATGTTGATGAGTGCATACCCAAAAGCGAGCATGAGATAGCTTCGGAGATTTTTAGCGCAACGCAGGAGCTTTTGGGGGATAAATGCACCATCACCGATATAACCTACTCGCTCAAAAGCGACGGGGGGCGCAGGCTCCTTGCCCGGGTGAGGGTGGATTATTCGGAAAGCATTGCCGAGCAACGGCCAATCGGAGAAAATGATAAATGACTGATGAACAAACCGTTATAATCCCCTGGGACGAGGAAGTTGACCCCGCCGATCTTTTCGGAACCAATAACGAAAATATTACGCCTGTGGAAGAAAAGTACGAGGTCGCTCTAACCTATAATGCCGAGGGCATCATAATAATAGGGGATAAAAACAATGCGCTAAAGGCGCAAACGGTGATGGAAAAATTCATCAAACTTCTAAAAGAAGGCAAGAGTCTGGACGAAACGCTGATTAACTATGTGATGGATTTCGGCGGGGGGGAGGCTCCCTCGGCGGAAGCCTTCGATTCGATGGTCTGCCATACCTATCGGGGCAAACCCATACGCTGTAAAACCTACGGGCAAAAGGATTATATAAACGCCATTCGCAAAAATGAGATCGTCTTTGCCATAGGCCCGGCGGGAACGGGGAAAACCTATCTCGCCATGGCGATGGCCATATCCGCCTTTAAGGCGGGGGAGGTGGGGCGAATAGTTTTGGTGCGCCCTGCGGTGGAGGCGGGGGAAAGCCTCGGATTTTTACCCGGGGATTTGAAGGACAAGGTTGACCCTTATTTAAGGCCGCTTTACGATGCCCTCTATGACATCATGGGGCAGGAAGCCGGAGAGAGAAACATCGGCAAGGGAACAATAGAAATAGCTCCCTTGGCTTATATGAGGGGGCGAACTCTGGACAACAGCTTCATCATTCTCGATGAGGCGCAAAACACCAGCCCCGAGCAGATGAAAATGTTCCTGACCCGTTTGGGCTTCGGCTCAAAGGCGGTGATAACCGGCGACATCACCCAAATCGACCTCCCCTTCAAGGAAAGAAGCGGACTGCTCACTGTGGAAAGCATATTAAAGGGAGTCAAGGGGATAAGCTTCATAAGCTTAACCCATGCGGATGTGGTACGCAACCCCATAGTTCAAAGAATAATAAATGCCTATGAAAGAGCCGAAAAATAATATATGAACAGCGAAACCGTAAAAAACAGATCAATTATTGAAGAAATAGATTTTGATATAAGGACAAGCGATGCCGACGAAGGCGTTTTTGAGGAAATAACAGAGGCGGTTAAGGCCGCCCTCGGCCTTTTCGATTTCGAAAAGGGTTCTCAGGTGAGCGTTTCTTTGGTGGACGAAGAAGAAATACGGCAGCTTAACAGCGAATATCGCTCGGTTGACTCTGTCACCGATGTGCTTTCCTTTCCCTTGGAGGAAACCGACCCCAGAGGGGTGAACCTTTTGGGCGATGTGGTTATATGCGTGAATATGGCGCGTCGGCAAGCGCAGGAATACGGCCACTCCTTCAAACGGGAGCTGGGCTACCTCACAGTCCATTCGATCCTTCATTTAATGGGCTACGACCATGAAAACGAAGGGGACAAAAAACTGATGCGTTCAGCGGAGGATAAGATAATGGCCCAAATGGAGCTATTCAGAAACGAAGAAGAAAAAAAGGAAAACGAAATTAAAACCCTTCTCGCCCAAAGGGCGGCGGATATGTTGAAATTCTCTTACAGCCCCTATTCGAATTTCAAAGTTGGTGCGGCGATACTCACCGAGGACGGCTCCGTTTTCACGGGTTGCAACATTGAAAACGCTTCCTATGGGGCGACGATATGCGCCGAGCGCACCGCGGCGGTGAAGGCCGTCAGCGAAGGGCAAAGGGTGTTCAAGGCCATTGCCATCGCCTGCTCCGGAAAGGAATTCGCCTATCCCTGCGGGATATGCAGGCAATTTTTAAATGAATTTATGGACTCTGAGGCCCCGGTGATACTGATAAATTCCGATAATATGATCCTCACCGAGGTATTCGGGGAACTTTTGCCCCATGGCTTCAAGGGAAAGGATATGCTTTAGTGGATAATTTCAAATCAGGATTCATTGCCGTTGCGGGCAGAACGAATGTGGGCAAATCCACCATTTTAAACGCCTTGGTGGGCCAAAAGCTCTCCATTGTCAGCGACAAGCCCCAAACCACCCGCAATATCATTCGCATGATAAGAACCACCGAAAGCTCCCAAATGATTTTCCTCGATGCTCCGGGCTTCCATAAACCCCGCACAAGGCTCGGGGAATATATGGACGAGGCCGCCCTTTCTTCCCTGAACGATGTGGATTTGATCCTTTTCGTGGTGGAGGAGGATATTGCCATAGGCCCGGGGGACAGGCATATTCTGCAAACCTTGGAGGGCAGCAGCGCCCCTGTTATTTTGGTTATAAACAAAATCGACAAGGGGCCAAGGGAGAATGTCCTCAAGAAAATAGAGCTTTATAAGGATTATGAATTCATCAGGGAGATCGTGCCCGTATCCGCCAATAAGAATATCAATTTGGATACTTTAATTGAGGTTATTGAGAAATACCTGCCCTTGGGCCCCCGATATTTTCCCGAAGATATGGTCACGGACAGGGCGGAGCGCTTCACCGTTTCCGAGCTGATAAGAGAGAAAATGCTCATCTGCCTGAAGGAGGAAGTTCCCCACGGCACCGCCGTTTCGATAGAGAAAATGACCCAAAGGGGCAATATCTACGACATCGAAGCGGTTATTTACTGCGAGAAAAAATCCCATAAGGGCATTATCATCGGCAGGGGAGGGGAGATGCTCAAAAGAATAGCCACCCTCGCCAGAAGGGATCTGGAATACCTTTTGGATATGAAGGTTAATTTAAATGTTTGGGTGAAACTGCGGGAGGATTGGACGGACAACCTTTCCGATTTGAAAAACCTGGGATATTCGGGCGAAAACGAGGAATAGATGGCTGTTGAATTCGAGCTGATAAAAAAGGATAAAAAAACGGGAGCAAGGGCGGGAATATTGCACACTCCCCACGGAGATATAGAGACCCCCGTCTATATGCCCGTAGGTACAAGGGCGACGGTGAAGGCCGTTCTGCCCGAAACCTTGAAGGAGCATGGTGTTCGGATTGTGCTTTCCAATACCTACCATCTCCACCTTCGTCCCGGAGAAGGCATCATCAAGAAAGCGGGGGGAATACATTCCTTCATGCACTGGGATCGCCCCGTTTTGACGGACAGCGGCGGATTTCAGGTTTTTTCGCTGGGCAAGATAAACAGCATCACCGAGCAGGGGGTGGAATTCCGCAGTCACATAGACGGCAGTAAACATTTCATTTCCCCGGAAGAATCCATTCGTATACAAAACGAAATAGGCTCGGACATTATAATGGCCTTCGATGAATGTGTGCCTTACCCGGCGGATAAAGCCTACACCGAAAAATCCCTCGCCACCACCCAGAGATGGCTGAACCGTTGCATCGCCTATCACAAAGACGAAAATCAATCCCTTTTCGGTATAATTCAGGGCGGAATGTTCAAAGATTTAAGAAAAAGGGCTGTGGAAGAAACCTGCGCCCACGATTTGAGGGGCTTTGCCATCGGCGGGCTGAGCGTCGGTGAGCCGATCGAGCTTATGTTTGATATTTTGGGGGAAACAGCCCCCTTAATGCCCGAGGATAAGCCCAGATATTTGATGGGGGTGGGCAGTTTCGATATGCTCACCGAGGGGGTGAGTTGCGGAGTGGATATGTTCGACTGCGTTATGCAGACGAGAATGGGCAGGAATTCGGCGGCTTTAACACCG
>JAAYHF010000084.1 GCA_012727485.1 Eubacteriaceae bacterium | reverse complement strand
TTGCTTTATCCCCCGCCGGGTATATAATAAATAAAAGACGGAAATAAAAACAAAGGTGGAAAAATGGAAGAAGAAAGAAAGGCGTTGGAAGATTTTCTTTCCTGCGATATTTCCCGCAGTGACGAGGTTTTTGAAAGGTTTGCTTCCCTTGGGGGCGCTTACGAAGCCGCAGGGGTCGGTAAGCAGAGATTTCTTTATATCCCCGGAAAAAGGCGGGACAAAATAGTCCTCGCCGCCCATGCGGACACCGCCTGGGATAAGTCTTACAGGGGCGAGGTATTAAGCCAAAAACTCACCTTAAGCGGTGAAGGATATTACAAAGGCACAAATCCCCTCTGCGGCATCGGGGCGGACGACAGGGCGGGCTGTGCAATGCTTTATCTTCTGCGGGAAAGCGGACATTCCCTTCTGATATTGGACGGGGAGGAAATGGGCATGATAGGCTCAAAATACCTCAGGGACAGCCACAGGGAGCTTTTTGAAGAAATCAATGACCACAATATGATAATCCAGCTCGACAGGAGAAATGACAGGGACTATAAATGCTATTCAATCCCCGTAAGCGGGCGGTTCAGAGCCTTTATCGAGGAAAAAACGGGTTATAAAGATGCGGGCAACACCGCCGCCACGGATATAGTCGCCCTCTGCGAAAGGGTCTGCGGGGTTAATTTCAGCGTGGGATATTACAACGAACACACCCCCGAGGAATCCCTCTGCTATGAGCATTGGCTAAACACATTGAATATGGTAAGGAATTTGATCGCCCCCGGGATTGAAAGATACCCCACCGAGGCGGTGAGTACAGAATAGAGTTTAAGGTTATACCCTCTTAAAAGTAATCCGCAAAAAAACGACCCCTACTACTCAAAACGATAAAGGGGAATACGCTTGCCATATCCGCTAAAGTTAGGAAAGAGTTGTTCTCTTGCGGTTAACACCTGCAAAAAGAAAAATTCATGCCTATGCGGGGAAAGCCTTTTGCGGGTATGTCATATTGTGTAAGCTTAAGCCGAATCGTGCGGTGTTGTCATAAAGCAGATGCTCTGATAAATCGGGGCATCTGCTTTTATTTCCATGTTTTCGGTCACAGCCCGCCAAAGAAAACCGCTTATTGCGGCGGCTTATTTCGGTTTGTGTCGCCATTTGCGCCCCATTTTTCCGAAAAAATCCAACCCGCCGATTTAACAGAATAAACAAGCGCCGTGGCAGTTTATACCGATACATTTTCCGAATTAATCTCTCTGCCGCACATCTGTAAATATACCCGAAGCGGGGTTGACAGCCTCCGGCAGTATATATATAGCCCCATCGCCGTATACCTATGGCGTGTTTCTCCTCTTTTCCCCCTGTCCTTCAGCTTCCCTCATACTTTTTCACCATCATATCGGCGCACCTCACCCCGTCCACCGCACTGCTCATTATTCCCCCCGCATACCCTGCGCCCTCCCCGGCGGGGTAAAGCCCCTTGGTGTTTACGCTCTCGCAGGTTTCGGAATCTCTTAAAATCCTCACAGGGGAGGAAGTTCTCGTTTCACAGGCGGTCAGCAACCCCGAGGAGAAGCCCTCAATTCTCCGATTGAATTCGCTGAAGGCATTTTTCAGGGGTTTGGCGATGATCTCGGGGGTAACCTCGTTAATATCCGTATATCTGTATCCGGGCCTTATGGTGGGCTCAATGCTCCCTTCGCCCTTAACCCCGAGGAAATCCGACATAGTCATTATCGGGGCGCGGTAATCCCCGCCGCCTGCGGCAAAGGCTTTACGCTCGATTGCCTGCTGGAACCGAATGCCGCCAAGAGGTGAATCGCCGGGGTAATCCTTCGGGGTGACATTCACCACGAAGGCGGAGTTGGTTATGGAGTTACCCCTGTCGGAATAACTCATTCCGTTCACGCAAAGCCCCCCGTTTTCGGTGGAAGAATTTATTACATAACCCCCCGGGCAACTGCAAAAGGTGTATACCCCCCTGCCGGAAATGTCCTTGTAGGTCAGGGTCATGTCCGAGGTGGGAAGAAACCTGTTTCCCGCATATTTGCCGTAATTGTATCTGTCTATTATCTCCTTCCCATGCTCAACCCTCACCCCCACGGAAATGGGCTTGGCCTCCGTCAACACCCCCGCCTTTTCCACCATGGCAAAGGTCTTTCTGGCGGCGTTTCCGATACATAAAAAAATATCCCGGCAGTTAATGACTTCGCTTTCCTTCACAACCGCCCCCGCCACCCGGCCGCCCTCAAGAAGGATATTCGTCAGGGGAGAGGAAAAACGAAATACCGCCCCCCGACTTTCCAAATATTCTTTTATGGAAGAAATTATCCCCCTAAGCTTATCTGTGCCTATATGGGGTTTCGCTTCGATTAATATTTCCCTTTGCGCCCCGAATTCCACAAAGCGTTCCAATACATAATCCTTAAGGGGGCTTTTAATTCTGGTGCGAAGTTTGCCGTCGGAAAAAGTGCCCGCACCCCCAAGCCCGAACTGCACATTGGAGGAGGTGTTGAGAATGCCTTCGTTCATAAGCTTATCAACATCGTCCCCTCTTTGCCCGATATCCTCTCCCGCCTCCAAAATGAGGGGGTTAAACCCGTATTGCACCAGCCTGAGGGCGCAAAAAAGCCCCGCAGGGCCGCTGCCGACTATCACAGGCTGTT
>JAAYHF010000083.1 GCA_012727485.1 Eubacteriaceae bacterium | reverse complement strand
GTCATCGGTTCACTTCGTGACCGGGTCAGAAAGTAAAAACATAAAAATCGGAACATTGAAACTTCCCCCGAAACGGTATTTAACGCATACCCCCTTTTATCAAAGTAACTTGGTTCACTTTTTGACCGGATCAGCTTGGCAAAGGTTTTTAAGGGTAACGGGTCAGAATGTAAAAAACAAAAATAATATATTAAAGCTTTTCCCACAAGCGGTATTTATTAACAAAGACTTTTCACAAAGTGAACCGGGTCAAATGTGACTCTGTTCACTTTATGACCGGGTCAAAAAACAAAACTCAAAAAACAAATCATCAAATCTACCCCAACAAACAACATTTTTCCTTTTCTCTCTTATATCAAAGTAACCCGATCAGCCCGATAAAGGCTTTTACAAAGCGATCATGCCGAAAACCAAAAATATCCATTTTCACCCCATACCCACCATCTAACCCAACACCCTCTTACATCAAATCAACCCTATCCCAAAGCGAAAAACCAAATATTTAACCCCACCCCCAAAAAAATCAAAAGCCCCCGCCAAACGACGAGAACCTTCGATTCAAAAAACATAAGCAGCAAAATCACCTGTTTCTGCGCCACCGAATAAAAACAATCCCCTCAACAACATTCAACACACAAAACACAAACAGCATCCACTTGGTAATATCGTTGTTGATAAAGGACATTGCCCTATTATAGCGGTCGGTTATGAAGCAGGCTATCAGGGTGAAGGCGAGGGCGAGGTTTATATGGGGAAGCAGGTCGCAGAGCGTCGAGAGTATCTTTTTGAGCTTATTCATTCTCCGTCCTCTCTCCTATAACTATAATATCCCATAAATTCCTCTGCGGATCCCCGTCGGCATGGCGCTGGGCATCGTCCCGAAGAACGGTGTCGAAGCTGTAAGCCTGCGCGCTGTCGCCCCCGTCCATGTTGTAGGCGACCTTCGCCCCGAGGCCCTCGCATATCGCCGCCAACTGATCCATGGTCGCTCCCCCGGAGTCCGAGCTTCTCCCGTCCACGGCAAGGAAGAAATAGTGACCCGGCTCATAATAGCCGATGGCCGTGCGGGGATTGCGCTGTTCCACAACTCCCGTATCATAAGCCCTTGTGTTGTATTCGGTTATGGCCTTGCCTTCGCCGTCCAAAAGAGAAGGGCCGAAATTCCATATCTGGTAGGGCTTTCCCTCCAATATCGCCGCCCTATCGTATTCTTCGGGGGTATAGTTTTTCATCACCCCGTTGTAGTAAAGCACGCAAATGTCGCTTTCTGTCATTTCGGGCGCGCGGTATATCGCCCCGTTTCTCACGCTCACCAGCACATGGTTGGTGTTTCCCATATAATCCCCGTTCACCGCCGCCACGACCGTTCCCCCCTTAGCCCCCTGAGCCATAAGGGTTTTGAAGGGTTTGCGGGTTTCGGCGGAAACGGTGTAGAAATTCTCAATGTTCCTAATATATATATCGTAGACAAAATACTGCGCTTTGTTGCTTGCGCCCGTGTCGGGATTGTAAAGGCGGGTATTGTTTTCGGATACGGCAACGAATATATCCCGACTGCGGTAAAGACTCACATAAACGCACTCCCCATTTTCATCAAGGATGATCCCGTTTTCGGCCGCATATTCCCTTATGGCTTTGTCGTCACTCAGTCTTACGATCTCGTCGCTTTGCAAAAAAATCAAGGGAAAGCCCATTGCAAAGTCCCCGCTGAAGTCGAAGGAATAGGGGCCTATTCCCCTTTGTATCCCGTCCGAGGTTTCCTGTTGCTGTTCCTGCTTTTCCACCGTTCCTATCACCTCGTCGGAGCTTTGACCCCAAAGCATACGGATATGGTGGAAATAGCAGAAGGTGAAAAGCACCGAAAGGGTGAGAAGCACATCGGATAAGATGACCAACCTCAACGGTATCTTCTTTTTTCTTTTCAATTTATCCCCTCTCGCATCAAATCAGGTAAAGCGAAACTTGATGCTCCCTCACAGATTTTTAAAAAGGCAGGCGAGCGCCAAAAGCCCGTAGGCCACAAGGAGTATCTCAAAAATATATTCGCTCACATAGGGAATATATATGAAAAACCTCGCAACAACGGCGGCGGCGGCAATTCCCAGCGAAATAAGGTAAGCCCTGTTGGTGGGCGGATTTAATTTAAACATAATTTCCTCCTTTATTTCTTATCGCCGTATTATAGCAAATCGGCTTTGGAATATCAATAAAAAAGCACAAGAGCATACTTCCGATGCCCCTGTGCTTTAAAATCGTTAAGCCTTTTATGCTAAACTCTTTTCTTGGTGACAAATACCTTCGCCTTTTTCGCCTTTCGGACTATCCCTTCATCGTAGAACATAAATCGGAAGGTTTCGTAACCTGTGAAATCCTCGCCGATAAAATTATCCGATTCGCTGCCCAATATATTACCCGATGCGTCATACAGATTGTATTTCACGGTGATCTCATAGCCCGGTTCAAGCGCCCTTGTTGCGGTTATATCGCAGAAGGAATAAATCGTTGTCCCGTCGCTGTCCGCTTCATAACCGACTGCGGAAATTTTCACCCCCGCATTTTCCGTCGTTTCGGTAACGATCTCGGTATTTGCAATCAAATCCTTGACTATGGCCTCTGATCTGCCTTCGCTGATTTCAGTCTCGTCGAATATATCTTTCTTCTTATATCCGAAAAGCATCTCACATTTCAAAGACTTTCTTCTTTAATATTTCGAGGCGCTCCCTTAAGAGCTCGGGCAGTTTATCTCCGAATTTCTCATAATGCGCTTCTATCTCGGCGATCTCCTTTTCCCACGCTTGTTTATCTATGGAAAGAATGTCCTCCATAACTTCCCGACTCACCTCAAGACCGTCGGTGTCGATATCCTCCACCCTCGGCAAATAGCCTATTGCGGATTCGACGGCGCCCACAGTGCCTTCGCATCTGCCGATTATCCAATTCAATACCCTTAAATTCTCACCGAAGCCGGGCCAGAGGAAATCGCCCTCCTCGTTTTTTCTGAACCAGTTCACATTGAATATCTTGGGAGCTTTATCCCCCATTTTCTCTCCCATTTCAAGCCAATGGGCGAAATAATCCCCCATGTTGTAGCCGCAGAAGGGGAGCATCGCCATGGGATCTCTGCGGGTCACTCCCACAGCCCCCGCGGCGGCGGCGGTGGTTTCGCTGGCCATGGTGCTTCCTATGAAAACTCCCCCCGCCCAGTCCACTCCCTGATAGACCAAGGGTGCGGTCTTGGCGCGCCTTCCTCCGAAGATAATGGCGGAGATGGGCACTCCCTTCGGATTTTCAAACTCATCGGAAAGGCTGGGGCAGTTTATCACCGGGGCGGTGAAGCGGGAATTCGGGTTGGCGGCGCAGGTGGATTTATCCGCCGAATTGTAATCCTCCCGTCTCCAGGGGTTGCCCTTCCAATCTATGAGTTCCTCCGGGGCTTCGTCGGTGAGCCCTTCCCACCAGACCGTGCCCTCCTTTTCGTTGTAGGCCACATTTGTGAAGATAGAGCCCTTGGAAGCGGAGGCCAGGGCGTTGGGGTTGGATTTGGTGTTCGTCCCCGGGGCCACTCCGAAGAAGCCGTATTCGGGATTTATGGCGTAAAGCCTGCCGTCCTCGCCTATTCTCATCCAAGCGATGTCGTCTCCCACGGTGAATACCTCGTAGCCCTTTTCCGCTAAAGCCTCGGGGGGAATGAGCATGGCAAGGTTCGTTTTTCCGCAGGCGGAGGGGAAGGCCCCCGCTATGTAATGTATCTTTCCGGCGGGGTTTTTAACTCCCACAATGAGCATATGCTCCGCCATCCAGCCCTCTTTTCTGGCCTGAAAGGAAGCTATGCGCAGGGCAAAGCATTTTTTGCCCAAAAGCACATTGCCCCCATAGGCGGAATTGACGGAAATTATGGTATTGTCCTCGGGAAATTGGCAGATGAAGCGGTTTTCGGGGTCCACATTCACCTTGGCATGAAGCCCCCTCACCCAATCGTCGCTTTCTCCCAGAACCTCAAGCACCCTCGGGGAAACACGGGTCATGATGAGCATATTCAGCACCACATAAATCGAATCCGTCACCTCTATGCCTATCTTCGAGAGGGGCGAGCCTATGGGCCCCATGGAATAGGGGATTATATACATAACTCGGCCCTTATAACTTCCCCGGGCGATGTTATAAAGCTTTTCGTACATTTCATCGGGGGCGCACCAGTTGTTGGTGGGGCCGGCGTCCTGCTTTTCCCTTGTGCAGATGAAGGTTCTGTCCTCCACCCGAGCCACATCGTTGACAGCCGTGCGATGCAGATAGCATCCGGGGAGCTTTTCCTGATCCAGCATGGTCATCTCTCCCGTGGCGCAGGCCTTGCGGCGAAGGGCTTCCCTTTGCTCGTCGCTCCCGTCAATCCAAAGGACTTCATCGGGGTTAAGGAGCTTTTTCATTTCCTCTAACCAAGAAAGGATGGTCTTATTTTCACAACTGATCATATTTATCCTCCGATACGTTATTTTTACGATTATATACTAAGGCTTACACTTATGCAAACATTTTTGCGAAAAGGTCTGAAAATGTTAAACTTTTTAGGTGAAAGGGGGGTTTTGGTTAATTATTTAAAGCTCGTAGAGGGGAAAAAAACGCTTTTGTTTTTGTGAGATTTGTCAGGTTTTTTGCTAAAGCTTTTTTCGATATTTTTGTTCATTATATGTCTTTACCGCTTCGTTTCAGCCGCGGTGTATGTGAAAGGCGGGCGGGAAAAGCCTGCCCTTGCATTGCGTTATTCATTCATCATTATTCAATATTCATTATTCATTAAACATTTTTGTAACCGCAAAAAGGTCATGTATAAAATAGTAAACCCAAAACTTCACGCCCAAGAAAAAAAATCCCGCCTTTTGGCGGGAACCAAAAGTTCCCACCATAGGTGGGAACTTTTATCT
>JAAYHF010000082.1 GCA_012727485.1 Eubacteriaceae bacterium | reverse complement strand
GGCACAATAGAAAAAGGGCAAGTTCTGATTTTTGGTCTTGCTTTGTAAAGTCGTAAACTTTGCCTTATGACCCGGTCAAAATGCAAAAAGCGCAAGCGTTTAGAAAAGGTTAAAGGCATTACCAAGTGACCCGGTCAGAAAGTGAAAACCTCGCTAAAGCGAATAAGCTTACCAAAGGGGCGCAATAGCTTAAGGGCAAGTTCTGATTTTTGGTCTTGCTTGGTACAGTTGCGAAAGCTTATCGAAGTGACCCGGTCAATATGCAAAAAACCCGAAAAGCGCCGATAGAAAACTCCCAAGGACGCAACAAAGCAACCCCATTCAAACGCAAAAACCCAAAGAACTTAAATAACCAATACCGCACACCCAAACCCAAGGAGCAATCATGGAAGCAAGAGATTACCGCAAATTATGCTCGGCAAACGACCTTACTTATTACGATGTCACCATAGAGCAGACCGATTTAATGATAGCCACCGAGAGGGATATGAGCGAGGAAGCCTATTCCTTTATATATGAACAGCGCAAGGTGCTTTTGGAATACATCGCCGCCAATCCCTTCTTTGAAAAATCCCTGGTGCCCATGGAATGTACGGATAATTCCCCGCTGATAATAAAAAGAATGTGTCTCGCCTCCCAAAAAGCCCATGTGGGGCCGATGGCGGGGGTGGCGGGGGGATTATCCCAGATGCTTTGCGAATACCTTTCCGACTTCACGGGAGAGATAATAATCGAAAACGGCGGAGACAACTGCATTTTAACGAAAAAAGGCAGGGTGGCCCGTATTTTTGCGGGCGAGGGGGCGGCGGGGTTTAATATCGAAATACCCCCGGCTAAGGAGATTTATGCGGTTTGCACCTCCTCCGGCACCTTCGGCCATTCCCTGAGCTTCGGGAAGGCGGATTCGGTGAGCATCATTTCCGACGACGCTTTTTTGGCGGACAGCGCCGCCACGGCGATATGCAACAGCGTACATAAGCCCGAGGACATTCCCGGAGCGCTGGATAAGGCCCTTGCCATAGGGGGAGTGAGGGGGGTAATAATCGTTTGCGGCAAAAAAATAGGGGCGGCGGGGGAAGTGAAATTCGTCAAATAATTTCCCCCCCCTTCAGATAATCCATTATCCCCTCCGCCAAGGCTTGGGCGAGCCTGAGCTGATAATCCTCCGAGGAAAGCAGGTTTCTCTCCTTAAAATTGGTGATAAAGCCGCACTCCACCAAAGCCGAGGGCATGGGGTTATCCTTAAGCATAATAAGTTCGTCGCGCCGCTGGAGCGCCCTGTCCTCAAACAATTCACAGGCTTCGTTCAATCTTGCTTGCAGGCATTGGGCGAGGATTTTATTTTCTTCGTTACATTCGCTGTACCATATCTGCGCTCCCCCCACGGAGCTGTCCTTATAGGAATTCTGATGAATACTCAAAAAAAGGCAGGCGCTTGATTCCAACACGGTTTTCTTGCGATAGCCCATATCCCCTGTTTTCTGCCAAATATCCTCCCCATTGCCGCCCGGGGGCAAACCCTCGTCGATTTTCCTTGTGAACAAAACGCAAAAGCCCTTCTGCGCCAAAATCTCCCCCAACTTCAACGAAATCTGCAAATTAATATCCGCCTCCCTTATCCCCTCGCTCACCGCCCCCGGATCAGGCCCCCCGTGACCCGGGTCTATCATTATAACGGCCATATCCCCCAGGGTAACCGTAGCGGGTAAGCTTTTCTTGCCTTTTCGGAAGGAGGTGATAAACAGCGCGGCGACAAGGATCAGCGACAGGAATATAATTGCTTTGTTTCTCATGAATTCAATTATCTCTTTGCTTTTTTGTTATTTATATGCCCCCGATAATTTTTTAAGCCCATTTCCCTCGAAAACCTTATTTTTAAATGAGAAATCTGTTTTTTTGTTTGTTTTTTGCTTGACAATACCCCCCGGGATAATTTATTATAGGTGATAATTTCACAAGGTTAATGTTACGAAAGGAGCAAGCATGGAAAATATCCGCCGCATAAATCAGGCCTTCGATCTTCTCGCCGGAACAGTTGCTTCTTCTTTTGTTGCCCTTGTCGCCCCTCTGCTGGGAGTTATCCTCCTAGGCATTATTTTCATTGCCCTAATTATTCGAATTACCGACCGGAAGGCAATGGGGGAATCGCAACTTTAATCGGTTATAACTCCGATATTAGTAGAGCGATTTTCCCTCGGAAAATCGCTCTTTATTAATATATAAACATTTATTATAAGGGGGAAGTTCTTAATGAAAAAGATCTTCGCAATCATTCTTTCGGCAATGCTCCTGCTTTCCATGACCGCCTGCGGCGGCGGAGGAGAAAAAGAAGCCGAAACCATCAAAGTCGGCATACTCGGGCCTCATACCGGAGAGCTGGCCGTTTACGGACTCGCTGTTCGCTACGGCGCCGAAATGTATTTCAAGCAGGTCAATGACGCGGGAGGCGTCAACGGCAAAATGATCGAAGTCGTAAATTACGACGATCAGGGAGACGCCACCATGGCGGTCACCGGATTCACCAGCCTTGTGGACGATGGCATCGTCGCTCTGGTGGGCGAAGTTACCACAGGCAACTGCCGCGCGGTGGTTGACGAAGCCTATCCCATAAATATGCCCATGGTTACAGCCAGTGCCACAGCCACCTCCATCACCTACGACGAAGAAACCAAGACCGTCTTTAAGAATGTGTTCCGCACCTGCTTCATCGACGCTTATCAGGGTTCGAAGATGGCCGATTTCGCCTCCAAGGAACTCGGAGCGAAGAAAGCCGCCGTGCTTTACCTGAGCGGTGACGATTACACCCAGGGTCTTGCGGAAGCCTTCGAGGCGCAGTGCAAAGAGATGGGAGTGGAAGTTGTCGCAAAGGAAGCCTTCTCCAAGGGAGATAAGGACTTCAATGCCCAGTTGACCACCATAATGGCGGCCAATCCCGATGTGGTGTTCCTGCCCAACTATTATGAAGACGACGGAATGATAGTCACCCAGGCGAGAGCCCTCGGAATCAAATGCACCCTTCTCGGCGGCGACGGCTGGGCCGGTATTGAAAAATACGCAAGCGCGGCTGACCTTGCGGGTTGCTATTATGCCTCCGCCTATGCGGCTGGTTCCACCGCCGAACTCAAGGCCTTCGAAGAAGCCTTCGTTGCGGCTTACGGTGAGGATTATCTGAATATGTTCGCGGCCACCGCTTATGACGCGGCAATGGTCGTTGTCGAAGGACTCAAGGCCGCAGAAGCCAAGGGCGCCAAGGCAGGAGAGGAAGATTACAAGCAAGCTGTCATTGACGGAATCGATCAGAATGCGGGTAATGTCAAGGGAATAACCAGCCCCAGCGGATATAAATTCGACGAGTACAACAACCCCGAAAAGGATGTTGTCATAATGACCATCAAGGATGTTGAGGGAGTGCCCACCCCGACTTACCACATGAACTACTAATTTTCGATAAAGGTAAAGTTACATTAAGTTTTCTGTGCGAAGCGGCCCAAAGCCGCTTTGCACATTTTGCGTATTTAAAGAAACATAAAGGAAGTATCCCCTATGTCCACTTTATCACTGATAATCAAGCAAATAATCAACGCTCTGCAACTCGGCTCCATCTTCGCTCTGATCGCCCTCGGGTACAGCATGGTTTACGGAATTATCCGCCTGCTGAATTTCGCCCACTGCGACATCATCATGGTGGGAGCCTACATATCCTGGTATTTTATGACAAATTTCGCCAATATGCCCTATTTGGCGGTGGCGGCGGCGATATTCGGTTGCACCCTTTTGGGGGTGGCCATAGAAAAGGTCGCCTACACTCCCCTTCGGGGTTCTCCGAGAATATCCCTGTTGATAACGGCCATCGGAGTGAGCTATCTATTGGAAAACACAGCCCAACTATGGCTCGGAGCGGCGGCAAAGAGCGTGCCTCCCTTCTTTAAGGTCACGACCCTTTCATTTATGGGGCTTTCCGTATCCACCACCTCCGTGGTGACAATAGCGGTGGTGACCGTTTCCATGACCGCCCTGACACTGCTTGTGCAAAAAACCAAGATGGGCAGGGCCATGAGAGCCGTTTCCGAGGATTCCCAGACCGCACAGCTCATGGGCACCAACATCAACGCCACCATCTCCTTCACCTTCGCCATAGGCAGTGCGTTGGCGGGGATAGGCTCCGTCCTTTACTGCTGCGCCTACAATCAGGCTTCCCCCACAATGGGTTCAATGTTGGGGCTTAAGGCCTTTGTGGCAGCGGTGTTGGGGGGAATAGGCTCCATACCCGGGGCCATTGTGGGGGGCTTCGTGATAGGATTAACGGAGGTATTCGTTTCTTCCATCGGGCTTTCCACCTGGAAGGATGCGGTGGTTTTCCTTATTTTGATAATAGTATTACTTGTTAAACCCACAGGGCTTTTGGGCAAACAGGTCAATGAGAAGGTGTGAGGCGATATGAAAACGAGAAAAAACCTACCCCTTATCGTAAAATATCTTATCGTAGCCGCCGTTTACGCTCTTTTCCTTTTGGCGGGCAATCTGCTTATCAAAAACAAAGTCATCGGGCTTTATTATACAAAGGTGCTTATGGTGGTAGCCATCAATATGATTTTGGCCGTTTCCCTCAATATAGGCACCGGTTATCTCGGACAGCTCCCGCTGGGGAGCGCGGGCTTCATGGCTGTGGGTGCTTATGCCTCGGCTATTTTTATGAGAAAAGTACCCATCGACCCGAAACTCATCTTTCCGGTGGGCATCATTTTGGGCGGATTGGTTTCCGGGCTTTTCGGGCTCATCATCGGGCTTCCCGCACTGCGACTCAAGGGAGATTATCTGGCGATAATCACTTTGGGCTTTGCCGAGATCATACGCATAGTCATTCTCAACATCGACAAGGCTTTGGGGATAACCTTGACCTATGGAGCCGCCAACCTTAAAAACATACCCAAAACCACCACCTTCACCAACGCCTTTATATGGGTTTTCATCGCCTGTTTCCTCATAAAGGCGATGATGAATTCCCGCCACGGCAGGGCGATCCTCTCCATCAGAGATAATGAGATAGCCGCCGAATCCTGCGGGATAAACCTCACCTTCTATAAAACCATGGCCTTTGTGGTATATGCCTTTTTCACCGGGGTGGGCGGGGCGCTTTACGCCGGATATTTGGGTATTTTAAACCCCTCCGGCTTCGGCTTCGCAAAATCCATTGATATTCTCGTGATCGTCGTTTTGGGGGGAATGGGCTCCATGACCGGCTCTGTCATCTCCTCTGCGGTGTTGACCATCGTGCCGGAGTTGCTCCGAGCTTTTTCGGACTATCGAATGATAGTCTATTCCCTGCTTCTCATAATCGTGATGATATTCAGACCCACAGGGCTTATGGGGACAAAGGAATTCAACCCCCGGGGGATAATGGACTTTTTCATGGGCAGGAAGAAAAGGAAGGAGGAGCGCTAAATGGATAAAATAGTACCCACACCCAGCACCGGCATAATACCCGAGAGGGATCTGGGAAAGCCCGCCGTTTTGGAAGCGATGCACCTTGGGATCGATTTCGGCGGACTGACGGCGGTGGACGACTTCACCATAACCGTCGCCCCCACCGAGATATGCGGACTGATAGGCCCGAACGGGGCAGGTAAAACCACGGTTTTCAATTTGCTCACCAATGTTTATCAGCCCACCCGCGGCTCAATACTCCTTCAGGGCAGACCCACCCAGGGCAAATCCGTTTACGAAGTGAATAAAATGGGCATAGCCCGCACCTTCCAGAATGTGCGGCTTTTCAAGGATATGACCGTTGAAGAAAATGTGCTTGTGGGGTTGCACAACGAAATGAACTATTCCGTTTTTTCCGCCTTCACCAAAATGCCGAAATATTTTAAGCAGGAGAGGGCGGCTCATAACAAGGCGATGGAACTGCTTTCCATATTCGATATGGAATCCATGGCCTCATCCCGGGCGGGAAGCCTCCCCTATGGGGCGCAGAGGCGTCTGGAAATACTGCGCGCCCTTGCCACCGATCCCTGCATCATACTTTTGGACGAACCCGCCGCGGGCATGAACCCCAACGAAACCGAGGCCTTGATGCAGAATATAAAAAAGATAAGGGATACCTTTAAGATAGCCATAATGCTCATAGAGCATGATATGAATCTGGTTATGGGGATATGCGAGGGAATAGCAGTTTTGAATTACGGCAAGATAATCGCCAAGGGAACCCCCGCACAAATAAAATCCAATCCCCAGGTCATAGAGGCCTATTTGGGGAACAGGGGGGAAAGCGATGCTTAAGGTTGACAATATAAATGTTTATTACGACAATATCCATGCCATAAAAAATCTTTCCTTCGAAGTTATGGACGGGGAAATAGTCACCCTCATCGGAGCGAACGGCGCGGGTAAATCCACCACCTTAAAGACCATCTCCGGGCTTCTTCGCACCAAAACCGGGGGCATACAATTCATGGGAGAGGAACTAAAGTCCACAGCTCCCCATAAAATAGTCGCCAAGGGCTTGGTTCAGGTGCCCGAGGGCAGGAGAATGTTCCAGAATCTCACGGTTGAAGAAAATTTGGAAATGGGGGCTTTCACCATGCCGCCCAATGAAATCCCTGATTTAAAAGATGATATTTTCCGCCGCTTCCCAAGACTTTCGGAAAGGCGCAAACAGGTGGCGGGAACCCTTTCCGGGGGCGAACAACAGATGCTCGCCATGGGCAGGGCCTTAATGAGCCGCCCCAAACTTTTGATGTTGGACGAACCTTCCATGGGACTTGCCCCTTTGCTTGTGGATCAGGTATTCGGAATCATCGCGGAGATGCATTCCTCGGGGGTGACGATACTCTTGGTTGAGCAGAATGCCAGCATGGCCTTGGCTGTGGCGGACAGGGGATATGTTTTGGAAACCGGGAAAATCGTGCTTTCGGGCAGCGGAAAGGAACTGCGGGAGAGCGACCAAGTTAAGAAGGCTTATTTGGGCGGGTGATATGCCGCCAATATTATAATGAAATCAAGTTGCTTATATCCCAAAGGGTTAATCCCCTTTGGGTTTTTTATTTAGGGCAATTAAGACCCTTATGTTATGCGGAAAGTGACGCCCGTGGCCTCCGATATGATAAGCTCGGGGTTCATATTTTGAGCGTAACAAACACAGCCGGAAAACATATATGTGACCGAATAAGTGCCGAAGCCCGAAGGAACCTTATCTTCCACGCTTTTCTCGCCTATCTCCTTTTCCACTATAACCTTTGATATATAATCGGGGTTTTCTCCGGCGATATAGCGGGCAAGCTTGAGCAAAATACCGATCTTTCCGCTGCCTTAGACGCTGTCGACAATAAACATGTTATAATAGAGAAAACAAAAGAAGGAGCCCTTCCATGAAAGCATCATATCACAGACACGACATAAACGACAAAGTATGGGAATTACTTGAGCCACACCTATT
>JAAYHF010000081.1 GCA_012727485.1 Eubacteriaceae bacterium | reverse complement strand
ACCGCCTAAGAAGAACCGTAAAGAACAGCGTAGTTACGATAAGTATCTATATAAACTTCGTCATATGGTCGAAAATACTTTTCTTCGCTTGAAGAACTGGAGAGGGATTGCGACGAGGTATGCGAAGTATACATCATCTTATGAGGCGGCTGTTCGAGTAAGGTGTATCGCAATATGGGCTTCGGTGTTGGCTTGATTTATTGTCGACAGCGTCTAAGGATATACAGCATGAAATTAAGCCATGAAAAGAAACCTTAACTTTTGTATGAAAGACAAAAGGCAGTCATTCTCGTATATTCCTTGCCTTTGAATAGTCTTGCTTTCATGCGTATATACCACAATAATCGGAGATCTCATTTTACCTTTTGGGTTTAAATAGCAATCTATTGAATAATTCCTAACCGATTGGTGCCGCCTTAATTCAAATTGAAAACAAAACAATAAAGAAGCGACCCAAAGGCGAGCCGCTTCTTTTTAATTACACTTTCAGCCTATTTATCCTTTCCCCTGAGCGAATGAAGTTTCCCCTGTGAGCCGATATTTTCTTCGTCAATCGGGTGATAAACGAATATCACTTCACAATCGGGGTCTTTTGTTATCCTTTGAAAGTCTGCGGTCAATGCGGCGCAAAGTTCCTGTAAGGTTTCCCTATTTGCTACCGGTCCGTTAACAATAAGTGTTACTGCACCCGGATTCTTTGTTCCGTCGCAAACCGTGAATTCCTTTTTTTCCACATAAAACTTGTCAAACTCTTGGAAATAGGTTTCGCCTATCGGAACTTTAAGAATGCGCTTTAAATCCGAACAAAACGCTCGCGCCACGCTCTCTTTTGTTTCATCAGTCATTTTGTTGCATAAAACTCTTACGCTTGGCATTTCGTATATCCTTTCAGTTTTTTAACAAAAGTCGCTAAAGAGGGGCATTGTAACTTTCGGAGTTTAGTAATATTTGGTGGAAAGCTGTTTGGCTTCGTCGTTGATCCAGCCGTTCACCCTTTGAACATCGGGATCTTGCCTATCTAAGGTCTTGACTCCTCCCATGAAGATGAATCCGCCTCCGGGGGCTAAAAGATCGAAGGCCTCCTTGACGGTGGCACGGACATCGTCCTCCTTGACATTGGGCCATTCGGGGGGCATCATGTATTCATAGCCGCCGTTGATGGCGAGCCTTCTGCCTAAAGTCTTTTTGATCCATTTAAAGTCGTTTTCCACCTGGGCGGGATCCCACACCCTCACCCCTATTTCCACCATCGGCTCCAAGAATTCCTGACACAAACCGCAGGTATGGTAGAAAACGGGCATACCCCGCTCGGTTGCAAGCTCAAGGGTCTTTTTATATCTGGGAACAAACATCTCCCTGAATACCTTCGGTGAAACGAAGGGGGTCAGGCGGGAAGCGGAGTCGTCCAAAAGATAAAGGCCTTGAGGTTTGTAATAATCCAAAATATGCTTGGTTAAATAAATGGCGTGTTCATTCATGAAATCGAGCAGCTCCCCTACTTCCTCCGGTTCTTCGCTTATGGCGCAAAGTCCCTCGGTGAAGCCCATCATTCCGATGAACTGTTGGAAAAGATCGTTGAAGCCGCTGGCTATCAAAAGCTGGCAGGAGGGGTCGTAGGGGAAACGCTGGGCGGCGGCCTCCTTATCCTTCCTGGCCTGCTGTTCCCAGTCGATGTGGGAATAATCGGGCATTTTAATGACATCTCTCCATTTGGTGATATCCTTTAAAAGGAAATCCCAGGGTCTGGGAATTGCGGCGTAGTTGGTTTCCTTGTTGGTTATGTAGGTGACTCCCCAGAAATCCACCCCGCCCTCGGGCCCTCTGAAGGTATT
>JAAYHF010000080.1 GCA_012727485.1 Eubacteriaceae bacterium | reverse complement strand
GTCAACCCTGGGCTTTTTTGCCATGGGAGGAATATCTCCCGTGGGAAGTTTCATCTCCCATGGGTAGATTTCTTTTCCCCAATAAGCAGTATTATCACCATGGGCATATCTCTCGCCATGGGCAGTACTTTCGCCTATGGGCTGTACTTTCGCCCATGGGTAGTACTCTCACCCATGGGTAGTTATTTCGCTCATAAAAAAGCTATTCCTCCCATGGCAGATTAAACCTTAATAAAAGTTTATGTATTTCTATCAAACCTCAATCAAAAATGGTATGATTTATTAGGCATATTTAAACGGAGGAAACCCATGAGCAAAAAAATCACAGCGATACTTATCGCCGTTGTTATAATCTCTTTGAATATATCTTACTTTGAATTTCCCGGGATACTTTCCCCGGTTTACGCCGAGGACACCCCGGAGGATACCCCGCAGGTGGTGGTGCTGACAGGGGATCCGGAGGAGATTTTAACCAACCCCAAATACGACCTCACCGCCAATGTGGACCCGGTGGTGCTGAGCGAATGGTACGCCAGCGAAGTTATGATTGTGGACGCCACCCTTCGCCTTGCTCTGCTTAAGGCCGCCCGCACAAGCACCCTGACTGTGGCGGATATGTTTTCGCTCCCTTCGACTCTGGATTTAACGGGGCTGGGGATTTATTCCCTTAAGGGCATGGAGTATGCGATAAATGTCAAAAAACTTGTGGTTTCAAAGAATAATCTTACCACCCTTGAGCCGCTTAAGGATTTATACAACCTCGAATACCTCGATTATTCGGGCAATGCGGTGAAGCTTGTGCCCTCCTGGGCCTTCACCTCCCGCAAACTGTATTATGTCAACGGCAACGCCAACTCCTCCGCCGCCATATCCGCCCCCCTGGGGCCTTACAGCAAATTGCAGTCCCTTTATCTGGACGACAATGAGATTTCCTCCGTTCCCGATATATCCTTCTGCTCGGATTTGACCATGCTTTCTTTGGCGAATAATTCATTGGAGGCTTTTCCCCAAAGCATCGCCGCCCTTTCCGGGTTGAGGGATCTGAACCTTTCGGGGAACAAGATAAAATCCATGACGGATCTTTCCATGATGGGTACTCTGACGAATTTGAATTTGGAAAATAACGAGATAACCGAGTTCCCCGCAGGCATGGAGGGGCTTGTTTCCCTCGTCTATCTTTCGATGAACAACAACAGCATCAGCATCATTCCCGCCGAGGTTTCGAATATGACTTCCCTGGAAACGCTGATACTTTATCAGAATAAAATCGAAAATCTCAGCGATGGTCTGTTAAGCCTGCCTGCCCTTAAAATGCTCGATGTGAGCCTGAATAACCTGAATGCGGAAAACAACGCCGAGCTGATAACCTCCCTGGAAGCAAATGTTTCCTCCTTTTATTACAGGCTTCAGCTTCCCCGTTTTGATCTCGAACTTTTCGAGGATAAGGAAGCTCCCGCGGGAAGGCTGGTGTGGTCGGGTATAGAGGACACCTCCATAGAGGGCGAGGGGGGTTACACCGTGACAAAATTCACCATCGAGCGGATAGAAGAAAAACTGCCCGATGAAAACGACCCCAACAACACCCCGGACTCCCTTTCTTCAACCTCATCGGTGCCCAAGGTGAATGTTTACACCATAGTCGGAGAGGTTGACGGCTTGGCGAGGGAATTCGTGGATCTCACCGCCCAAAGCGGGGTGGATTACACCTTTAAAGTGACCGCCTATATATTGGTGAATTACCAAAACGGCAACACCGTGGAAATAACCGATGTTCGCACCATTAACACCAAATATATGCAAGCCCGCAGTGATATAAAGGAACTTTTGACCTACATAGGCGTGATATTAGGGCTTTGCCTGCTGTTGGTTGCGATGATAATGGTGATAAACAAATTCAAGATGTCCGGGCGAAAGAGGGTCATTACCCATAAAGCCCCCGAGGAAGCTAAGCCCGACGAGGCTGAAAACACCCAAAAAACAAAGGGGAAAACCTCGTCAAGAAATGAAGCCAAAGCATCGGGCGCATCGGTAAACCCCGCCCATCGCACGAACAAAAAACACGCCGAGTTGAGGGACAAAACCGTTAAAAAGCGGGATGTGATAAGCGCTTGGGACGATGTGAACAAATTGGACAGCGAGATAGACAAGCTTCTTTCGGAGGAAACCGATGAAGGGGGAAAAGACAATGGCTGAATATAGATATGCGCTCTTTGATTTCGACGGCACGGTGGGCGATACGAAATACAGCGTGATGGCGAGCGCCGCAAAGGCCTTGGAGCATTACGGCATATCCGCCGACGAGAAGGATTTGAAACGCTTCGTCGGCCCTAATCTCTGGTATTCCTTCGGCACATTTTACGGCTTTGACAAACCCACTCAAGACGAAGCCGTTAAGATTTACAGGGATTATTATGCCCGGGAGGGCATTTACAAGGCTGTGCTTTACCCCGGCATGGATAAAATGCTTTTAGGCCTAAGGCAATCGGGCATAAAAACCGCCATCGCCACCATACGCACCGAAACGAGCCTGGAGCAAAACTTAACTCACATGGGCATTAAGGAGCTTTTCGACGCCACAGCGGGAAGCTTGGAAAACGGCGAACGCTCGGATAAGGCTCAACTGATCGAGTATGTACTCGGTAAATTGGGCTCCCCGAAAATCGAGGAATGTGTTTTCATAGGGGATTCCCACACCGATTACGAGGGAGCAAAAGCCATGGGAATGGATTTCATAGCCGCCCTCCACGACAGGCCTGAAAGCGAATTTGAGGGGTTGCCTATCGTTTTCAAGGCGTTTAGCGTCGAAGAAATAGCAAGGATAATATACGAAGGGAAGGCGCAAACTCTCGAGTGCGTGTGATTGTTCATTGACCTTTTTCCCTTTGCCAAAGCAATTTTGATAAATAATATCTGACGGAAAGCAATGTAAAGATTTTTGCGGCTTGCCGGCAGTTATGCCGGCGCAATCTTTATGCCCTTTGCGCCGTGTTCTTTCGCTTACCGAAAACAGCCAGGCAAAGGGTTTGCCCTTACTTCGCAAAGGAAGGAATTAACATGAGAATTAAGGATTTTGCCCTGAAGCTGATAAGGCGCATGGCCGATTCGCTGAAAAGGTTTTATGTACCCTGTGCATTTTGCCTATTATGTTTTGTTTTGCTCAGCGCCGAAATAATCAGCGTAAAGAGCCTTTCTGAAAAGATTGACCGGCTGATTTACTCCTGCCCCTTGGGCATCTTTTCGGGCGTTTTCGCATCACTGCTTAAATCGGAAAAGCGCCCATCGTTGATTAAAGCCGTAAGAATAACCCTCCCCGCGGGGCTGTTTGCGGTCGGCTTTGTCGCTCGCTTTTTTATCGGAGAAGATTATCTTGCCTATTACAACATGGCCGTATTGGGAATATGCGGTGTCATGCTCTTTTTGACGATGTTCCTATTGAGTATGCGTCGGGACGAAAAACCCCTCTTCGGCCATTTGCTCAAATCCTTTGTGTTTGTGCAATGCGTCTGCCTGATAATATTCGTCGGTCTTTCGCTGTGCATTTGGGCCTTTGACAGCCTTATTTACTCCTTGAATTCCCCCTGGAAGCTTTATGAAATAACCGGGCTTTTTTGCCATTTGCTTTTGGCTTTCTGCCTTTTCGTTTCCTTTATACCCGAAGAAGACGAGCAATTAAAGTCGGAGGGCCTCTACACCCTTTTGGTTTATAAAGTCGCCTTCCCCGTCTATTTGCTACTTTTGGCAATTCTTTACGCCTATTTCGGCAAAATAATCTTCACTTGGAACCTGCCCTCGGGCAAAATAAATTGGTTTTCCTCCTTTGCCCTGCTTTTTTATGTATTCTTTTACCTCAGCCTGCGAAGCGAGGAAACAAGGCCCGCGGTGATTTTCGTGAAATATGCGGGTATAGCCATGGCGCCCGTGGTGATCCTGCAACTCACCGCCATTATTATCCGCCTGCGGGAATACGGCTTCACCTCCCCCCGGGTGCTTTCCCTTGCCTTTATAGCAATAGGCGTGGCTTTCATGGCGGATTCGGTTTTAAAGAAAAATCCCAAAACAGCCTATCTGTTCGGTGCAATAGTTATTTTCACAGTCACCCTCACGCCTTTGAACTGCATAGATATACCTATTTACAATCAAACCGCCATAATAAAGGAAGTGCTGACCCAAAACGATATGTTGAAAGAAGGCGAAATAATCCCCAATCCCGATTTATCCCCCGAGCAAAGGGATAGGATTCGCAGTGCCCATGAATACCTCAGACAAACCGAGGGCCGCCTTTCCGAATTCGCCCAAAGAGCGGTTTTTGCGGAAAGCCGAGACTTCGAAGCCGCCTACGGATTTCCCTATGAGGAAGAAAGGGAAGACGAGAGGGACTACAACAGATACTTTGCCTCTTATGAAGAAAAAATAGATATAAGCGGCTATTCGATGATGCGGCCCTTTAGCTGTGACAGCCGAAGTTCCTCAATCACGATAGGGGAGGAGGATTTTGACATTTACGATTATTTGATTGCTCTAAAGGCATTATATCCCGAGGGCATGAACAGCAATTCTTCCCTCCTTTTCAGCTATGACGATGAGCGGGATTTATATTTCACCAATATAAATGTGGAATACGACAGAGAAAAGAACATAACTTATCTTTATTGTGAAGGTTATCTTTTTATAAACTGACCGTTCGACGAAGATTTGTGCTAAAATAAAGTTAAACAAAAACATAAACGGAGGTAATAAAAATTGGATAAAAAGATATTGGTCGCATATTTCTCCTGCAGCGGAGTGACCGCAGGGGCGGCAAAGGTATTGGCGGAGTGTGCGGGGGCGGATCTTTTTGAAATAAAGCCCCTTGTACCCTACACAGAAGCGGACTTGGATTGGAGAAATAAGAAAAGCCGTTCCTCGGTGGAAATGAATGACCCGGCTTCCCGCCCGGCCATTGCCGGATTGCCGGAGAACATGGGGGATTACAAGGCGGTGTTCGTCGGTTTTCCGATATGGTGGTATACAGCCCCCACGATTATTTCCATATTCCTCGAGGGTGCGGATCTCTCGGGCAAAACCTTGATCCCCTTCGCCACCTCGGGCAGTAGCGGAATGGGAGATACCTTGGCAAAGCTCAAGGCCCTTTGCCCCGATACGGTGGAATGGAAAGAGGGGAAAATGCTCAACGGAAAGTTGGATAAAACTCAGGTTAAAAAGTGGGTAGAAAGCCTTAATTTATAGGCTTGCGTGCTTTCTGAAGTAATACATAAAAGGCTGACTCAGTCAGCTTAAAACAACGCCGTATAAAACGGGAAAGGGTAAATTACCTCTTTTCCGTTTTATGCGGCGTGTTTTTTTCATTATTGTAATTAATATATTGATTCATTTCATTCAATATGCTAAAATTATAAGAACAGCACAAGAGCTTTTTAACGAGGGTTTCATGCTGTTATATAAGAATGGAGGAGATATTATGGAATACACCTATTTAAAGGGCACGGGCTTAAAGGTTTCCCGTATGTGTCTTGGAACGATGACCTTCGGCGGGCAGACGGACGAGGCCGCATCGATAGAGATAACAAACTACGCCATAGACAACGGCGTGAATTTCATCGACACCGCCAATATCTACACAGCAACGGAAAGCGAGCGCATTCTCGGGGTTGCGCTGAAGGGCAAGAGGGACGATGTGGTCCTTGCGACAAAGGTCAGCGGCCCGGTGGGCAGAAAGCCGAACAACATGGGTCTTGGCCGCAAGCATGTGATCAAAAGCGTGGAGGACAGCCTGAAAAGGCTCGGCACGGATTACATAGACATACTATATATGCATTTCCCCGACACCACTGTCAACAACGAGGAAATGGTGGAAACCATGACGAATTTGGTCAGAAGCGGAAAGATACGCTATTATGGGGTCAGCAACTTTTCCGCTTGGCAATTCTGCTCCCTTGTGCATACTGCAAAGGAAATGAACGCCGTGGCTCCGGCGGTCACCCAAAGCGTTTACAACATCGTGACCAGAGGCATTGAAGATGAAATGGTGCCTTTCCTGAAGGAATACAAAAAGGGACTCACCCTCTTTAACCCTCTGGCGGGCGGACTGCTCACGGGAAAACACACGAGGGAAAAGACCGCGGAAAATTCCCGCTTCAGCCTCGAGAGGGGATATGCGATGAGGTATTTGACGGAAAAGAATTACGACGCCTTGGACGAATTGAGAAAAGTCGCCGCAGATTATGGTGTAACCATGGTGGGTATGGCTTACAAATGGCTCTGCGATAAGGATTATGTCACAAGCCCCATCTGCGGCATAAGCAAAATGTCGCAGATAGAGGAAAATGTCACCTATTTTGACGGCGAGAAGGCCGACCCCGAAATGATTAAGGCCTGTGACAAGGTTTGGGACAACATCAAGGGCAACTATTTCAATTACCACAGATAATATAAAAAGATAATCCCGGAGAAGCTTACTGCGAAGAAAGCCTCTCCGGTTTTTTTGCGTTTTTATATATGTTTCTTATTTCTTTGGGGGCATAAGATAATTTGATGATTGCATATAGCCTTAACGATATGGTATTATGAAATGAATAAATATAACGGAGTGTATGAATGAAAAATTCGGCTGTCAACAAACGGGTTCTGTTTATTACTCAATTTTCGCTTTTGATCGCAATAGAAGCGTTATTCTGTTTCACCCCGCTTGGCTCCCTTCCCGCCATCGGCCCCATAGTCGCCACCCTTGCGATGATTCCGGTTATAATCACCGCCCTGCTCATGGGAGCAAAGGCCGGAGCCGCCATGGGCGCCGTGACCGGATTGTTCAGCTTCATCGTCTGGACTTTTATGCCCCCTTCCCCCGTCACGGCCTTCCTTTTCACCCCCTTTTACTACTTCGGTGAATTCAGGGGCAATTTCGGCAGTCTTTTGATATGCTTTGCGCCCAGAATAGCCGTAGGTGCGGTGACGGGCCTTATCTACTCCGCCCTGACCGGCAAGTCAAAGGAGAAGGATGCGCTTAAAATGGTGATTTCCTCATTTTTGGGCAGTCTGGTAAACACCTTCGGCGTGATGTTCGGTATATGGCTGTTTTTCGGTAAGGTTTATGCTTCGTTGGTGGGGCAGGCGATGATATTGGTGGTGGGTACAACCATATTGACCAGCGGAATTCCCGAAGCGGTGGTGGCGGCGATAATCTGCCCTGCGGTGGTCAAACCCTTGAAAATTCTTTTGAAAAACAACTGATCCGACGAAACTTTTCCGCATCGGAGCAAAATCGCATAGGCGATTACGCATTAATGCAAACTCGCATTAGGCAAAATCTCATATATGCGAAAACGCATTTATGCGTTTGCGTATTTATGCTAAAACGCATTCATGCGTTTGCGCATAAATACGGCGGAATATGTCATTTTTATTGCAAGCGCCGGAATTAGTATTATAATAGAAGTGTAATATAAATGTAATGCGAATAGAGAATAACCGGATTTTATGGACAAAAGAGAATTGTTGCACATAGGCGGGGTGGATTATGATGACGCAATGGTAAGATTCCGCCAAAAAGAAGCGCTTTATTTTAAATATCTGTTCAGGTTGCCCGCAGATAAATTGCTTGAGCAGAGTATTGCCGCCTTCGAGGCGGAAAATTACGAAGCCGCAAGGGAAGCTGCCCATTCGCTGAAGGGCTTGGCGGCCAATCTGTCGGCTGTTAAGCTTAATGAAAGCTGTAAGAAATTTGTCGAAGCGATCCGTTCCTCTGATTATCCCTCGGCCGACTGTGCATTGCGGGAGATGAAGAAAGCCTTTCAAAATTCCAAAGAGGCGATAGAGAAAATAATGACGGAGTATTCCGAGTAATTTTAACGCATAAACCAAAACGCAACAAGGGGTTGAGGCAGTGGAAAACAGTTCCGGCTTACTTAAGAATATAAAAACATTCAATAAAAGCGTTTCTCGCTACTTTTCCGAAGGCAAAAAAGAAATAGCTCTGGAAAATCTTGCAACTTTAAGATTGGCAAGCTTGGTGGGGCTGTTTGTTTCCTTCTTCCTTTTTGCCGTAACTCCGAAGATTATCCCCAGTTGGTCTGTCACAAATGAATATTTCTTCATATTGCCAATTCTCGCCGGCTCCTTTCTTTTTTCCTATTTTTATCTGAAAAAGGAAGAAAAGGTCAACAGCCTTGTGGTGCAAATAGCCTGTATCCTTTTTTATGCGCTGATGCTGGCGGATTTCATAGCCCTGAGCGTTTTCCCTTATCCGAACGCGCCCCAGATATTTATCACAATTTGTTATATGTTCATGCCCGCCCTGCTCACCCAGCGCCCCCGCACAACCTTCGGTATAATGTTATGCTCCGAGGTGGTTTTTGTCATTCTCATATATCGCTATAAGTCGCCCCAATGCGTGGAGCAGGATTTATTCAATTCCATGGCGGCGGGAATATTTTCCATGATAGAGTCCTTGATAACCACCCGCCTGAGGGTGCGAAACTATGAAGCCCGGGCGAAACTGCGTATGCTCAGCATGACCGACTCCCTTACGGGCATCTTAAACAAAACCGCCTTCGAAGAAAACTGCGCCATGTTGATGAACGGCATAGAGGGTCTGCCGAACTGTGCGCTGATAGTGATGGATTTGGACAACTTCAAGGATATAAACGATAAATACGGTCACCAGACCGGGGACGAAACCTTGGCCGCGGTGGGAACGATGCTCAAGAAGAATTTCCGTTATACCGACCTTGTGGGAAGGATAGGCGGAGATGAGTTTTGCATATTGATGCGAGATGTATACCGCTGTGAGCTTGCCCGAATGAAATTGGAGAGGATAATGTCCTCCCTTGAGAATTTGAAACTACCGCAGGAGGATATAAAGCTGACGGGCAGTTTCGGCTGTGCAGTTAATCTAAACGGGAGAGTGACTTATTTAAGGCTGTTTAAAATGGCCGATGAAGCCCTCTATTCCTCCAAGGCGGCGGGGAAGATGCAATACACCTTGGTGGAAATAAACAGCGAGGAAGAAAAACCCTGCGAGGCTTAGGGCGCTTATCCTTCTTCGGGAGGCTGAAAAAAGTATTAATGAAGCCTTGCCCTTCGGTAAGAAACAGGGAATGGGTAAATATGAAAAGAAAAATCAGTCTGCTGATCCTACTGGTCTTCGCAATTTTGCTATGCTCTTGCAAGGGCGCGGAAACCCCCGCCGAAAGGGAGCTTTGGGCGGCTTTGGAAGGGACATACACAAGCGAGCAAGGCCGTTTTGCCGCCTTTGAAACCCGGGGGGAAGAACTGCTTTTCTCCTGCGGCGTTTTGGGAACGGGCGGCGGGAGAGGCTACGGAAAGCTGATCGATTTTAATAAGAAAACCGATGAATATATACTCACGGTTAAATGGCCCGAGGTAACAAAGCAGGAGGATAATATCTATGGACCCATGGACGAGCTTGTCATGGTTATATCCCTTATAACCGATTCCGAAAAGGAACGGATAATATTAACCTATCCCGGCGAGGAGGCGGAGGAATATTTCAAGGGCGAAGCGAATTATTGAGCGAACAGCAGAATGGGAAACTAAAAACGGAGGAAATAAAAATGGATGAAATCATCGCAAAAGTGACGGAAGCTTTCAAGGCGGCGGGTAAACCCGTTTCGGCGGGGGAGATAGTCAAGCTCAGCGGGCTTGCGAAGGCGGATGTGGACAAGGCCTTCAAGGAAATGAAGAAGGAAGGCACCATCACCTCCCCGGTAAGATGCAAGTGGGAGTTGGCGGCCAAGTAGAGTTAAATGTGGGAAAGCGAACCCCTGCCCGAAGGGGGGGGTCGCTTTTTTTTCAATTAAGGGAAAAGGTATTTCGGTTTTTGGGAAGTTGGGTTTTGGGAGTTGCGGATTAAAAAGAATAAGTCCCGAAAGAGTTAAAATATTATAATAAAATCTCGGCAGAACGGTCACTCGCCCGGCGGAAGCTTTCTTTATCGGACTCACATTGTATTGGAGATTTTCTTTTATAGCTTTAAAGATCCCTGTGATACCTCAAAGGTTAAATCGCATTTCCCCTTGGAATTAGCGGCAATATAAATAGGGCGCATATTCGGCTTTTTAACCCAATATTTCCCCTTTACCGCAGTGTTCCTTTCATTTGCAATATTTATCAATAAGCCCTTTGTCCGCCCCCTTGGGAACGAATTCCGAATACAGTTTTGAGCGCATCGCCTTAAAGTCCATTCCCTTTTTAAGCAGGCTTTGAGCCTTTCTTTTTATCAAAGGCTCGAAATAGCCGCTGTAATCTCCCTTGTCTGCGCTCAAAAGCTCATCGAGAACGGGGTAAATGTCCTTTGGGTCGAATCCCTTTTGTATGGCGGCGCGAATCAGCTTTTCCCTTCTTATAAAGGGGGGATATTTAGCCAACAGGCGGTTCTTTTTTTGTGTGAATATGCGGGCGTTTTCCGATAAGGCCTCGTCGCCGTAGGCGGTCAGGGCATCTTTTATCACCTGCTCCGAAAGGCCCTTTTGGGCAAGCTTGGTTTGTATATTTCTTTTACCCATACCCGACAATATGGCATTTGAAACATAAAAGGCGGCATAGGCATTATCGTCCAGATATTTT
>JAAYHF010000079.1 GCA_012727485.1 Eubacteriaceae bacterium | reverse complement strand
TCTTCGTCGAAGCAGTCAAGCCCCATACGGAAAACAGCGGTAAATTGCGCCTTAAGCGAGGGAGAGAAAGGTTTAAATCCTTCACAATATTAAGCCTAACAAAGACAAGCCGAACCGAACACGGGCGGCCGGGCAAATTTGGCGGTTTTCTTCGCCGTTCCTAATTTCAAGATGATGAAGCAACAGAAGGCAACTCTGTTGATTTTTTGCGCTTCCCTTATTCTTTATCGAAGCAGTCAATCCCCATGCGGAAAACGGCGGCGAATTGCACCTTAAGCGAGGGAGAGAAAGGTTTAAGTCCTTCTCAATATTAAGCCGTACACAGATAAGCCGAACCGAACACGGACGGTCGGGCAAATTCGGCGGTTATCTTCGCCGTTCCTAATTTAAAGACGATTTTGCGCTTCCCCTATTCTTCGTCGAAGCAGTCAAGCCCCATACGGAAAACAGCGGTAAATTGCGCCTTAAGCGGGGGAGATGAGAGCATAAGCCCTTCGCAATATTGTATACACGAATAAACCGAAGCGAACACGGGCGGTCGGGCAAATTCGGCGTTATCTTCGCCGTTCCCATCTGCCGAATCATACACATAAAGCCAAAAACGCCCCGGAATATTTTGGGACAAGTGCAAAGGTTATATCATGGGACATTAAGCGCAAAAGCGCAAAAGCCGCAATCCTAACCAAAATATCCTTTTAAGGCAAGGTATTGCTTTATCGGCGCAAAACAAAGCCTAAAAGACATTCCCGATTACACACCCCCCAAGGCAAACCCTGCCCGAATACAAAGCCCCCGTCTGCCCCGGGGCGACGCCCCTTTGGGGTTGCTCGAAGGTAACGGCAAGAGCCTCGCCCTCCCTTCGAATTTTACAGGGAACGGCGGGTCGTGCATAGCGGTATTTCACCTCGCAGGTAATCCCCCCCTCGGGAAGGGGAGCAAAAAGGTTAAATTCACTGCCGATAAAGCCGCTTTTGTAAAGGGCGGGGTTGTTTTCCCCGCAGGCGGCGTAGATGATGTTTTTATCCATGTCCTTGCCGCATACGAACCACTTCCGCCCCCCTCCCACGCCCAGCCCCCGCCTTTGGCCTATGGTGTAAAGGGCCGCCCCCCTGTGGGAGCCGATCTTTTCATTTGTGTCTATGTCGATTATATCCCCCGGGGTTTCCCCAAGCACCCCCGCCATATATTCCCGAAAGCCCTCGGAACCGATGAAGCATATATCCATGGATTCCGCCCTCCCCGCGGCGGGCAGGCCGATTTGCTCGGCAAGATCTCGCACTTCCCCCTTTTTCATATCCCCCAAAGGGAATATTACCCTCTCGAAATTTTCCTTGGCCACCATGGAAAGAAAATAGCTTTGATCCTTGCGGGCGTCCGCACCCATTTCAAGGACAAACCCTCCCGGGGCGGGGGTTTTTTTCATATAATGACCCGTGGCGAAATACTTCGCCCCAAGCTTTTCGGCTTCCCTTAAAAGACTGCCGAATTTAATATTGGCGTTGCAAAGTATGTCCGGATTGGGGGTAAGCCCCCGGGCATATTGGGAAATGAAGTTTTTTACCACATATTCCCTGAAGGGAACGGACAGATCCACCGAATAAAAGGGTATACCCAAAAATTCGCAAAGGGCTTCGGCGCTCCTTTTGTCCTCGGGGGTGTTGCAACCCGAAAAAAGACCGTCCTCCCCCGTGAGATCCATATATATTCCCAAAACATCATAACCCTGCTTTTGCAGAAGATAAGCGGCCAGCGACGAATCCACCCCCCCGCTTACCCCCACGGCGACTTTTTCTTTCATTTTCAACCCTCAAACGGCATTTTTCCCCACCTGCCGCAATATTTTGCTCCGCATTTTGCCCGACCCCGAAAATTATCCTGCAAGATACTTCAAAACACTAACCCCGAAGAAATATCTCGCAGGAACTTCAACAAACCTAACCAAAGATAACCCAACGCTGCGCCACTTATAGCTCAATATTGTATAATTATTTCTCTTACATCACAAAATACAACAACGAGCCACACCGGAAAAATATCTTGCCATGTAAGATACCTCATTAAGCCACCCCGTAGAATTATCCTCCAAAGCCATAACATCAACGAGCTAACCCGAAGAAAAACCAAGTAAAGCAGGAACTTCAACGAACCACACCCGAATAAGCATCTTCCAAAGCAAGATACTTCATTCAGCCACCCCGAAGAAATATCTTGCAAAGCAAGATATTTCCAAAGAGCAACAATAATACAATGGTACTTTCATTGTATTGTTGTTGCTCTTATCTGCCTAAATTCACAAGATTATAAGTCACCCCCAAAGAATCCAACAACTGCTGCTCCGTCCTGCGACAGGTAAAAAGCAAAATCTGACGGGACTGCGCCACCTTTCCCAAAAGCGCCAAAATATTGAAAAGGCGTCCCTCGTCGTATTGCACAAAGCAGTCGTCCAAGAATATGGGCAGGGCCTTGTCGGGGATAATGAGCTGAGCCACGGCGAAGCGCACCGCAAAATAGCATTGGTCGATGGTTCCCCCGGAAAGCTCCGAGAGAGCCACCATATTTCCGCTTTGCTCGTCTCTCACGGTGATTTCCATATCCTCCCCCACAAAAACCCGGGAATATCTGCCGGAGGTCAGGCCGCTTAAAAGCTCGGAAACATATTCGTTGAATTTGGCCGCCGCATCGCTTTTTATATCGGCGGAAACCCGCATTATGCTCTCGGAGGCGTCGCTTAGGGCGGCATACTTTTCTTCAAGGGCGGCTATCGTCTCCTTAACGGAGGAAATATCCTCCGCAATCTCGCTTATCTCCCTCACCTTCATGCTTGAGGACTCTATCGCCCCGTTCAGGGAGGAAATTTGATTATTGATGCGGGTGGCTTCTTCGTAAATATCCCTTTCTTCCTCGGAGAGGGTCTTTTCGTAGTCGTCGAACTCAAGGGGCTTTATTCCCATACTCTGTGCCTGACGGGCCTTTTCCTGAAGCTGTTGTTCGCTCATATCCCCCAAAAGGGCCGCTGCGCTTTGCAGGGTGGCTTCGTGCTTTGCCACAGCCATATCCCTCGCTCGTATCTTTTCGTATTCCGCCCTTAATTCGGCTGAGTTCCCGCAGGAAGCCCCCCTTAATATGGAGGCCATTATCGCACTGTTATGCTCCGTTTTTGCCTTAACCGACTCCGATGACTCCATAAGGGATTTCTCCTTTTGCACCGCGGCGGCCAACTGACCGTTCAGCTCGGAGATCCTTTCCTCCATGCCGGCGGCTCTGTCGAAAATTTCATTGAGTTCCCTGAGGTCTGCGGCCTCGTATTTTTCCAAAAAGGCGTCTATCTGCTCCCGATAGGCCACCTCCAGTGCGCTTTTTTTCACCACCGCATCGAAAAGCCTGCGGGTGTTTTGAGCCTTTGTGAGAAAATATATCCAACCCGCCGCACAGGGCAGACCTATCAAGGCTTCTATCAAAGAATAGGTGTAAAAATTCTTGTCCCCGCCGATCAGGGCGATGGCCACAAAGACCGCCGCCGCCAAAATAAGCCCTATGAAGGAAAACATGAAGGCCCGGGAAGCCCTTTCGCTTTTGTTGTACTGCTCCTCCAGCACTCCCCGCTGTTGGTCGTTTCTCCTTTGCTCCTTCACCTCGGCCAACTTCGCCACGGCGTTTTCGAAAACAGCGGCGTCCGCCCGGGAATTCTCCCCGTTGGCCTTGTCGCTCTTGAGCTGTTCGAGCTTTTCGGCAAGGGAAGCGACCTGTTCACCTGCGATGCGCCGATCCATTATGAGCTTATCGTATTCCTCCCTCGCATCTGAAAGCATATTCTCGCAGGTCAGATATCTGCGGTATTCCTGCTCGTTTATTTTTATCTCGGCGGATATTTCGCTTTGCAGGGCGTTCAGCGTCCCCGTCAATTCCTTGAATTTCTCATATTTCGCCGCATATTGGGCCAAAAGGGACATCTCCCTTTTTTTGCCCAAAGCCCTTCGGCGCACATCGTTTTTGACAAGCTCGGTCTGCGCCTTTTTAATCTGGGCGTATCTTTCGGCGTTTTCGGCTTTTATCTGCTCGGCGGCCTTTAATTCCTCGGTGAGCTGATTCAGGCGTATCTCCGCCTTCCCTCTGGGGGTTTTGCTCTGGGTTTTCGTGCCTATCTTCTCCCTTCGCTCCGATAGGGTGTTCAGGGCGTTGCGGTAGCTCACCCCGGGGGTGAAGGTCAGGGAGGTGTTTACTATCATCTCGCTTATCTCCCCCGCCAAGGCCTGCCCCGTGGCACTGCTCATTTGGGATATGCTGACGGTGTTTTCGAAAACATAGCGGTTTATCCCCAAAATCTCGGAGGTGTCGGGCAGTTTCGCCACCGGGTCATAGGGGAAGCTTTCCGTTATATCCTCCCCGCTCGCCTCGTTGATGATGCTCACCTTTTCCGAATTCTTTCTGAAATTCCTCACTATCGTGATCGGGTCGCCCCCCGCCTCCATCATCAGGCTTCCGCCGTAGTTTTCGCCGTACCAGGGGAAATATTTCAGATAATCCTCGGAGGAAAGCTTGTTTTTTTTGCCCTGCTTGTACATTCCGAAAAACATCGCCCCGATGAATTTATGTAAGGTGCTTTTGCCCGCCTCGTTGCCCCCGGAGACGATATTAAGCCCCGGCGTAAATTCAAGGGTCTTATCGGTGAATTTGCCGAAGGAATTCATTCTGAGCTTCATTATTTTCATAACGCACCCTCCTTTCCCCGGGGCAAAAGGGCGTCCAGCCCCGCATAGAGCGCCGCCTTGGAAGCTCTGTCCTCCCTGCCCTCGTATTGCTTTATGAAAAGTCCTATTATGTTTTCTTTGTTTTCCCTGTAAAGCTGTTCAAGGTTGTAATCAGGGGAGGTTTCGTCCTTGCAGACAAGGCAGTAAAGCTCCTCCTCCAATTCCTCGCAAAGGGAGGGAATATCTATCCCTTCCCCCCTAAAGCCCTTGAAGCTCACCCTCACCATATCCCTATCCGGGTTTTTGATCTGCCCCATCAAGGATTGCTTTATCTCGTCGTAGCTTTCAAGCCCGCTTATATCGACCTCAAGGCTCAAAAATGACGGCACATCTGTATTGGTGAAGGAATAGCCGGCCTTCCCGCTCTCTCCCTTTTGCTTTGTAAGAACCCCGGTTATGTAGCCGTGGGGCCCGGTTTCGCTGAAATCAAGAGCGCAGGCCGAACCCGCATAATAGATACTTTCCGCTATTTTGCCCGGCTTATGCACATGACCCAGGGCGACATAATCAAATCCCGCCGCTTTTAATGCCTCGGGGGGTATGCTCATATAAGGGCTGTTGTCCGAAACATCTCCATGCAGGCACAAGATATTGATCTCCTCCGTGTTCAGCTTCGCAAAATCGAAGGGAAGTTTCCCATAACGGCTTTTTTCCCAAGAAAACCCCCAAATGCGGGTATTTATATCCTCCATATATACCGAAGAAAGCTTCGGGGGGAAGATGCAAAGATTGGGCGGGAGGCTCAGGGATTTATAAAGATTGTTCTCGCTCAAATAATCGTGGTTGCCGCAGGAAAGGAAAACCGCCGTATCGGATATGGAGCCGATGAGGTCGAAAACCCGCTTCACCCCCGCCGCCGAGCTTTCCGCCATTTCCGTCAGATCCCCGCTTATCAGCAGTATGTCCGCCTTTCCCGCCGCCGCAATAATCTCCCGAAAGGCCGAAAGCATATCCTTTCGGTAAGCCTGAGCCACCGAAGGGGGGAGTTTGGAAGCGGCAAAGCTTTTGAAAAGATGATTGTCCGCCGTATGTATGAATTTCATTTTTATATGTCCTTTCCTTGATGGCGTTTAACTTAAGCGCCGCCCTTTTGCAGAAAGCCCGCCGAATAAAAGCGGAAAAAGCACAGCGCTTTCTGAAGGGAACAATTCTGCGAGCGTCAAACAAGTATCCTTATTTAAGCAGTTTTCCCTGCCCTAAAGGCGACCCCGCCGAGGGTGTTCCTTGCAAAAATTATAGCATAAAGCGCCCCGAAAGGATAGGATAAGACCTTTTTATGCCGCCCCCGTATAAATTTAACCCCAAAGGCGACCCGCACTTCCCCCGAGCCCATGCAAATTTGCAGATAGATTTTAAAAAACGCTTGCAAATGAAACGGAAATATTGTAATATAGCAAACGCACGGTGTGGTCCGTTAGCTCAGTTGGTAGAGCACCTGACTCTTAATCAGGGTGTCCAGGGTTCGAGCCCCTGACGGATCACCGGGAATATTTATTCGCGTCCCAAAAGAATTTATCCAAAAAGATTAAAATCTTTCGATTAAATCTACGGATAAAATCTTTCGGTTTTTTTTTTGCCCGCAATTCGCCGTTACCCCCTTCCCCTTAACCCCCAAAGATAAGTAAAATCCCCGCCGACAATCCCCCCAAAGGTGTTATATTCGGTTTTGCCATCGAAAGTGTATTCAAAAGTGCGAAATACCGTTATGAAGCAAACCTTCAAGACCCCCTCATATAATAGCAAAGTAAAATAACCGTCTCTATTATCATTTTATGATATTAAACTATTGACAAATCCTTCCTTTCCACATATAATAAGAGTGCAAGCTATTGAATATGATAATAACTAATCAATAACACGGCTCGCTGACAAAAGGAACGAAAAGGGTCTTATCGTAAATAAGGCATTGAGGAAAGTCCCCCAAAAAGTAGTTAACGGGAAAAGACACCCGTGAGCAATAAAATAATATAAAAATAAAGGAGATAAAAAAATGTATAAGACCGTAGATATCGTAATGAGGATAGTAGACTTTATTTTTCTGATTATGGTTATATTAGGTTTTATCCGCCAATACAGAGAGATAAAAAACAGAAACAATGGAGGTGAAACGAAAAAATGGAGTGAAGAATGGCTTAAAATAGATTTAATGGACTATGAAAAAACCCTCATTCAGCTTGGATTTCTGCTTTTTATATTGCAAAGGTTCGTGGTACGAATCAATGCAGGGATAAAATTCAGTGATACTCTCGATCCCTATCAGAAATTACTCTATATAAGCGCAGGTCGCTGTATAATCGCTTTCCTCGCCGGTATACTCGCAACCGTAAGTGCTTATTGGTTAAAAAGCGAAAAAATTGCAAGCGATACTAATGCAAGAGAAAGTATCTCTTCCGAAAGCACCCCGATAAACGGGGTGGATAATAATTGATGATATTCTTTTCAGCTAATCAATCAGGCCGAAAAGCCCTGCAAAAAAGAAAGCCGATTTATCATAAAGCGCAAATTTCTTAAGATTATCAATGATTTTCAAAAAAAGCGCACCAAGCATAATATATTATGCTTGGTGCGCTTCGGCAAAGTGTCAGTTTATCCTGTTCTTTTCCCCTCCGCCGAGAATAAAAACCAACAGGTTTTATATACCATATAAACCACCCCACATAATAACAAAGTGAAATACCTAATATATTTATCTTTTAATGATATAAAACTTGACAAATCTTTTCTTCCCTCATATAATAAAAGTGCAATCTATTGAATATGATGATAACTAATCAAGAACACAGCTCACTGACAAAAGGAACGAAAAAGGCCTTATCGTAAATAAGGTTGTAGTATTTTGAGGTGAGGAAATAAAGCTTTCCTCACCTGTGATAAATAGGAGATAAAATGAAAAAATGGTGTGAGAAATGGCTAAAAGTGGATATAAAGGACTATGAAAAAACCCTCATTCAGCTTGGATTTCTGATTTTTATATTGGAAATGTTCGTGGTGATACCAATCAATTCAAGGATAAAACTCAGTGATACTCTCGATCCCTATCAGAAAATACTCTATTTAAGCATAGGCCGCTGTATAATCGCTTTCCTCGCCGGTATATGCGCAACTGTAAGCGCTTATTGGTTAAAAAGCGATAAAATAAAAAGCGATAAAATAAAAAGCGATAATATCGCTTTCGATAATATCCCGGCGACCGGGGTCGAAACGACTTGGGTCGATAAAAAATGATTGCATATAGTTTTCGGTGAATTCGGTTAAACAAAGAGAGCTTTTCAAAAAAGTTCCCGCCTTTGGAGGGACGCAAAAGTTCCCGCCGATGGCGGGAACTTTGAAAATTCAGCGAAGCTGAATTTTTGCTGCGCTGAATTTTAGGCTGTACCGAATTATTTTGTGCTTATTTTTGATTGCGTTGAATTTTGTTGCCCGGAATTTTTCCGTTGCGGATTTTTTGTCGTTGACTTTTTGAAAAAATTGCCTTACAATTAAATCAAGTTTTAAAATCGGAATAAAAATATAAGCAGGTAAATCAATGGAAGATGCGCAAAATAGGTATGCGAAGAAATTATTGATAATAACGCTGGCAATAGTATTTCTTTTGACGGCGGTGGGGCTGACGATTTATTTCTCAATTCGCCCCGGCAAGGCCACCGCTTTCACCGACCTTAAGCTTCCCGGGGAAACCGAAGTAATACTTCGGCTGGCGGCAACAGCGACCTTTGACACAGCAATATTGTTTCCGAGGACGGAAATCTATCTTTATGACAGTGGGGGCGGCTTGCTCGATCATGCCATGTATGAGGGGGAGTCTTCTCTGGGCGGCGGGTATTTTTTCGCGACAACCCCCGGGGAAATTTGCTTTTTCTTCACGAATCATACGGTTATAGTCAACGGCGAGAAAGCGCAGAGATATGACGAGAAAAGCTTGGAAGTAAGGGTGAAAGGCTCGAGGTTCGCACCTTCAGCCACGGGCTATTCGGAGGAATTCGGACTTTACTATGCACTGCGTAATGTGGGGAATAAATCAAAGGGTTCACCTTACATATATTCAATCCGCTTTGCCGATGACAACGGCACTTACGATGTGATTATACCCTATTATCTTGACGGGGCTTTTTACGACGAAGGTGCAGGGGAGTTTATTTGCGTAATTAACTCCGACTTTTTCGGCGCTGAGAATCTTGACGGTTGGATTAACTATATGAGGGTTTATTACGATACGGCGGCGGGAAAATTCACTTTGGACGAAAGGGTTTACAGCCTTCAAAATAAGGAACTGTCCACAAGGCAGGAGAGCGGTTTCGTTTGCATGGGCATGGCTAAGGACGGAAAGCTTTATCAGGCCTATGCCTATCCCGACGACCCCGAGCAGATACACGCATCGGGGGATATGATTTTAAGCGTTTACGACTTAAAGAGCAATGAGCTTATTTCAAACATAATGCTTAAGGAAAATTACGAACTCGGCCATTACGGCGGCACTCTTGTGGGTTCCTCGGATTTATCTGGTATATCCATGGAGGGCAAGCTTTATGTATTCTGCTCAACCGATCAGGTTTACATTATAACCGACGAGGATAATATCGAAATGCGGGAGATGCCCTTTTCCTTTGAGAATGCGGCGAGTTTCAGGACAACCGATAAGGAATTTAAGGCCAAGGGTTTTGTGGACACATTGATAGATGTGGGGAAAGACGGGAAAATATATGTTTTGTTACGCACCGTTGACGGCAAACTGCAAATATACGAGCTTTTGACCGGGGGGAAATACGAAAAGATATGGGAAGCTGACTGCCCGAAGGTGAAAAAGGATTTGTATTTTGTGGATTTTGAGGTGATACGGGATTAAAGGCTCTTTTTCAAAATACCCCCCCTTCGGGAGGGGTATTTTATGAATTTTAACTTGACATTTTCAAATTCTTATCATACAATGATATTGCTCGCTGAATCTTACAAATAATCTTATAAAAAAACAACGGGCAAAAAACAAGGGAATATAAAGGAGGAACGCGATGAACACAGAGAAATTCAAAAGGGCTTCCTCATGCCCTGTATGCTTCTTATAGTTTAATCAGGTTACTTTACTCGGTTTTTTCGGGGGTATAAAAGGTGTTCAATTAACCATTTACCGGGTTGAGAGAAGGAAATTCGCTTAAATTCGGCAAAAAAACGAAGGGCGAATAAAGGCGGGATATAAAATGCCCGTTTGAAATTTACATAAAAAAAACAAGGGAGAAGAAGAAAATGAAAAGATGGTTTACTTTTGACCCGAAGGATTACTTTAAAACCTTTATACAGCTTTGTGTTTTGGACGTGATAATCTCTGCGGCATTGTTTGTCGCATACACTAAAATGAAAACAGATCCTTCTGCGGCCGCGGGGGCATTGGAATCCTTCAACAGAACCCGCACCCTTATCACCGGTATGCTTTCGGGCGCGGCGATGACCGTGGCGGCCTATTGGCGAATGGAACTTTGGGAGCAGAATAAAGAAACCCCGGAGCTTCCCGCCGAAAGCGGTAAATAGATAACCTTTAACGAAGGTATACACAATAAAAACATACGGCTATCGTCCGGGCGATGAGCGGGGGCGCTCGTTCTTGTTGTGTGCCGAACTTAGCGCAAGAGGGCGGCTGAATTTGAAACATCGTTAAAGGTTTATATCGGGTTAAATCGGGATAAACCGCTTCGGGCG
>JAAYHF010000078.1 GCA_012727485.1 Eubacteriaceae bacterium | reverse complement strand
TCCTCGTCGGTGGGAAGCCCGATGGTCAGCGGGTTTGTTCCCATCATATTTTCAACTCCGAAGGTGGGGGCGATGGAAGGACGGGCGTTGGTGCCGGTGATGCCGATGCAACCCTCTTTTGTGGCCATGCTTGCATAATAACCGGCTATGCCGTAATGGGTGGAATTTCTCACAGCCACCATGCCGATGCCGTATTTATGAGCCTTTTCAAGGGCAAGGGACATACCGTAATGCCCTATGACCTGCCCCATGCCGTTGTTGCCGTCTATAACGGCGGTGGCACCGAACTCTTTGATAACATCAATTTTTGTTGTCGGGCTTTGAATCCCCGCCTTAATCCTATCCACATAAATGGGCTTAAAGCGGTTTACTCCGTGGGAATCAATTCCGCGCTTATCGCTTTCGAGAAGCACATCGGCGCAGATTTCGGCATCCTCTCTGGGAACGCCATAGCCCACAAAGGCATCGATCACAAAATTCGTGATGGTTTTCCAATCGACAATGTTCGATTTAGTCATTTAAATACCTCCATTGATACACAATTTTTATGATTTTATCATAAATCTTTCTCCATAACAATACCGAGTTTTCGTATATGTTCATTTTTGTACCAAAAAAGCGAAGAAAGTCCTCCGAGGATACCCGTCATCAAAAACATCACGCCCATGCCCGCCCCGGGGCTATCCCCCACGAGCAGTTTGAAAAAGGAAGCCAAGGGGGAGGCCCCCTCCATGAAGGGGCAGAAAACCTTATCCGCCAAAAAACCGCCCAAAATAATTCCCGGGGGAACGGCACAGCGCTGAATGGCGTTTTTGACCGCAAAGACCCTCCCCTGCATATCCTTGGGCACAAGCTTATAAACCAAGGGCTGCATACCCGCATCTATGAAAGGAATGGGAAAGCTTGCCATGACCGCACCGAAGCACCAAACAGGGAGGCTTTGCCCGAAGCCCATGGACATATCCCCGAAAAGAAAGGATACAAAGCAGGAGTAATATATCATCTTGATACAGTTCCACTTGACTTACCCCGTGAGAATGACAAGCCCTCCCAGAACCCCCGCCGCCCCCATGACCCCGTTTACAATCACATAGCAAAGCTCACTGCCGCCACTGCGCTTTAATATCATCGGGGTTAGTATGTTTTCATAGGTGAGCCTTGAGAAGAAATTAATCAGCGCCATGCTTATTATCACATACAAAAGCCCCTTGTTGCTTTTCAGATAATCAAAGCCTTCTTTTATTCCTTCGAATATGCCGCCTTTTTGCTCGGAGTTCTTGGGGGTGTCCTCAAAGGATATGAAGAACAATAATATTAAAAACGCCGCAAAAAAGCTAATAATATCCACGGCAAGAACCGCCGTGAAGCCGAAAAGGGAGCTTACAAAGGAAGCGATCATCGGGGAGAGGATCATCACCAGCGAATAGGAGAAGGAATTCATTCCGCTGGCGACGGTATATTTCTCCTTGGGTACCATTATCCCCACCGCCACTGACTGGGCGGGGGATTGGAAGGCGTTCATCACGCCTATGACGGTGTTTACTATGTAAATGTGATAAACCTTAAGCCCCCCGGAAAGATAGATGAAAAGCACCGAGAAGGTGCAAAGCACCGCCGCCAAATCGCAAAGAAGCATTATCCTTTTTTTATTGTGTCTGTCCACATAAGCCCCCACGAATATGCTGACTAAGATATAGGGGACTGTGGAGCAGAAGGTCAGCAGGGAAACGGTCATGGCGCTGTCCGTGGTTTTAAAAGCCCAGATGGTGAGGGCATAGGCGGTCATGGCGCTCCCGAGCTGTGAGACGCTCTGGGAGAGCCAGAATATCACAAAGGTGGAAAAACTGTCTTTTTTCATATATTACTCCGCAGTTTGCTCGATTATTCTTCGTTATCGTTTTTATAATAAATTTGCCTGTATACCTGCCTGCCTGAAATCCTCGAGGAATCCATAAGACTGACCCTATGCACCATGAAGGAAGCCCGGGGTAGCTCTGTTTTTTCGGGCAGACCTCCGAGGGCTTTTCGTATTAGGGTTATATGGGGTTTGAAGGGCTTATCGTCAAAGTCAACGCCTCTTATCGACAACTGCGCTTTAATATCGGCAGTAAGCTTTTCACATTGCGGGCTTTTCTTCAGGGAGGCGTAGACAAGCGAAGAACCTTTGAATATCCCGAGACGCTCAAGACTCAGCTCAAAGGGAGGAAAGCTCACCGCATTCAGGGCCTCCTTAGCCGGGGTAATATCCTCTCTTTCCCCTATAAAGGCGAGGGTGAGGTGCAAATTATCCGCAGGGGTGAAATTGCCCTTGAGCCCCCCTTGGGTTTTGCTTATCATCTCCATGGTTTCCGCTAAAGCCGCTTTAAAGTCATTTGGGAAAAGTATTGCGTAAAAGAGCCTCATTGCCCGCCCTCGTCGGCTGTTTTTTCGGGAAAGACGGTGTTGTTGTAGACAAAGCGGTAATAATCGGTGTTCACGATGTCGGTACACATATTGAGCTTTGTTTTAACCGAGGAAATCACGCTGTTTAAATATCTTTCCCTGCCCGAAGGCACTTCGCTTTCCTCCGTAAGCCAGGTGGCCTTGTTGGAGGTGGAATCGAACATAACATAATCGGTTATGAAGCTTTGGTTTGCCAAAATTGCGATATGCTCTCCCTTGGAGAGGGCGTCCGTGCCGATGAGCAGGCGGGAATCGTATTCGAAGCCGAAAAGATTGAGCAGGGTGGGCAGAATATCCGCCGTACAACAATATTCGTCGCAATATATGTTTTCTTCCAAGCCGCCGTTCCAGCAGATGAAAGCGTTTTTGTATTTGCCGAAGGAGGTGTCTATCTTCTGACCCGCCAACTCGTTGTAACTCGAGGCGGAAAGCCCGTAGGGATAGTGGTCGGTGGTGAGGACGATGACCGTATTCTCCGCTTTGCCCGCTTCCTCCAACCTCTGCATCAGATAAGCCATGGCCTTTTCCAATTCGAGATGGCAGGCTATATATGCCTTGACCGTGGTGGAATTATTCAAGGAGCTGACAGCGGAGCGATTTCTTATGCACATGGGATTGGTGCTGAAATTATACTGATAATGTCCGCTGAAGGTCATATAATAGGCGACAAACCTATCGGAAGAAATGTAGTCGTCCACGCTTTGCTGCATCATCTCGTAATCGCTGGTGGGCCATACCGTGGAAAATTTCATTCCGCTTCCCATGAATTTGCAGGTGTAGCCCATGGCGGGGTGGGTCAGATAGCGCTTGTAATAACTGCCCTTGTAATTATGATAACCCCGGGCGATGGCTCCGGCGGATTTAAACATATTTCCCATGCAATAAGGCAGGTAATTATCCGCCGCATAAACGAAGCTCGCATCGTATTTATTCCTCGACAAATCGGGGAAAATCCCCATATTCATCGTATATTCGCCGTTGGTGGTGGTATTGGGGAAGGAATTGTAAAAATTGTTGAATATAATCCCTTCGTTATACAGTTTGTAAAGGGTGGGGGTGAGCTGTTCGCTTATCACATAGGGCGAAAAACTTTCCGCACATATCATTATAAGGTTTTGCCCCTCGAAAAGGCCGGTATATTGGTTTTTGGGAGAGGCGCTTTTCTTCAGGAAATAATTATTAAGCCCTTTTACGGCAGAGCTGTTCGTTTTGGTGTTTAAATAGGCGAAATCAATGGCATCTATCCTATTCGGGGAAACATCGAAAACCCTTGTCATATCCTCGATGGTGGCGATATTCATTCTATCGCCCTCGTCCTTTTCGACGGGGAAAAGCATATGGGTCGCCTCCAGGCGAATCGTGGTTATTATTCCGAAGAATTCCACGCTTTCGTCGGTGCCCGTTTGATTGCTGTAATAATAATCGTAGGGGGTGTAATAACCGGTGCCCCTGAGCTGAAGGAAGCTTAAAACGAGGAGCCTTGAAATTATCGCAATGCAAAGAATGATTATCGCACTGCTCACCGCGCATTTATCGGTGGAAACGACCTTGAATCTTTTAAGCAAATAAAACAGGGCCACGGGCAAAATAATCAAAAGTACCCAAAGAAGATTTTGATATATGCAATAAACGGTTTCCTTCCAAAAGCTGGTGATCGCCTCCCCTCCCATGGAGATTTGGGAGACGGAAAAAAAGGAACCGAATATCTTGAAATAGATGAATTGAGCGCCGTAGATGACCGAGGTTGCGATGAGAATCACCGCGCAGGTTATCTTGGCGAATATATTCTTACCCCCCTCGCAGAGAAAACCGAGAACGGCCCCGGCGGGCAGACTGAAAAAGATAACGAAGATAATATCCGTATTAATCCTTTCCAGCAAGCTTAAATGGAGAAGCAATTCCTCATAAACGATGAAAAGCCAGAAAAAGCACATCGTCCTGACAGAGGCGGGAAGAGAAGCCTTTTTATTCTTTTTGGATTTTGCGGCTCGAATCAAAACCTTATTTTCAGTGTCCTTCAATATATATCCTCCGAAACAACTGATTAATATAATATAACTAAAGGGCGTTTTTACAAAAGCTCAATTTTTAATTATTCGTTAAAAATACCTTAGTAAAAGCTTTTTCAAACGCCTTCGGGAATAATCAACTTATTAACCGCCTATTAAATAGCTTGCGCCCCGACCGGTCAGCCCTTATAATGATGAAAAGAAAAGGGGAAAATTATGAAGAAAATATTGTCATTTCTTTTGATTACGGTTATTGCGCTGAGCATTGCCTCCTGTGGCGGCGCGGGCGGTTCCGACAAGAGCTACGGCGGCGACGATAATGTCGGCTTTGTATCGGAGCAAACTCCGAGTGCGCCGAGGGAGGATATGTCGCCCACCGTCAACGAAAGCAAAACAGAGGGCGGGGACAGTTCACTTTACGGCAAGAAGGTCATCTATACCTGCACGCTTAATTTGGAAACCCTTGAATACGAAAAGAGCTACCGAGCGATAAACGAGGCGGTTTCAAAATACAAGGGCTATGTGGAAAATTCCTACGAGAGGGGCGGAGAAACCTACTCCGGAGAGCGTTCCTACAATCGCAAAAACTTAACGCTCACCATAAGAATACCCGTTGAGAATTACGAAGCCTTCCTTGCCGAAAGGGACAGCTTCGGCAATGTGACGAGCCTGAACAACCAAATGCAGGACATCACCTCCGATTATATAGATATCGAAGCGAGGCTTTCCACCTTAAAACAAACCGAACAGCGACTTGTGGAGCTGATGAAGAAGGCGGGTTCCCTTTCGGAAATGATAGAGCTTGAAAACGCCCTGAGCAACACCCGCTACGAAATAGAAAGCTACACCTCCCGAATTAACGCCTATGACAATCAGATATCCTACTGCACCGTCACCCTTTATTTGAACGAGGTCGCAACAATCACCATATCCGACAATTTCTGGCAGAAGGCTGTCAAGGCGATAAAGAATTCCTGGGCCTCCTTCGTCACCTTCCTTCAGGACGCGGTCATATTCGTCATCTACGCCCTTCCCTATGCCATATTGGCCTTTGGAGCGATATTTGCGGTAAGGAAGCTTTCCGCCGCCTACTATGCCAAGCATCCGGAGAAAACCCGGCTTAAGGCATTTAAGAAATCCGAGAAGAAGGTGGAAATACCCAAGGTATACAAACAAAACGAAACGCCCGAAAAGAGCGACACCGAATAATAACCGGTGAAATAAATAAAACACTTCAAAAACATTAAAAAGCGCTTCACGGAAGTGGAGCCGCTTTTTGCAAACCGACCCCCATAAAACACCAAAAAACGATTCCCGCAGGGGGGCATAATATAATAAATAACCCGAAAGGCGGCCTTATGAAAAACAGTAAATACATATATTCGGCATTATGGGGAATGGCCCTTTGCGCAACAGTCTGCTTTGCGGTGCGAAGCAAAATCAAAATCGTCCTTTACCGCATACGCACAGATAAGGTGAAAAAGAAAGTCCGCCTTGCTCTGATAACGGATTTACATAACCGAGATTACGGCGCAAAGAAAAACGAGCTTTTGATTAAAACTATGAAAATGAACCCTGATGCGGTGCTTTTGGGTGGAGATATATTCGACAACAGGGGAGAAATAGTAAACTCATGGGAACTGCTGAGGGCTTTGGGCGCCCGATACCCCTTAATATTCGTTTCGGGCAATCATGAGCGGGTTTCCGAGAAATCCGAAACCATTGAGAAGATCATCAAGGAGCTTGGGATTATCGAGCTTAAGGGCGAAGGGATTTGCCTAAACAACTCGGGAGAGAAGATAGTGATATGCGGAGTTGAGGACAAAAGCTTCGGCCGGGAGAAATTTCTCGATCAGTTGATTCATTGCACCGAGATGAAGGGGGAAGAAACCTTCAATATACTGCTTTCCCATCACCCGGAGGCTGTTAAATACTACAAGGCGGCGGGCTTTGATTTGGTGCTTTGCGGGCATACCCACGGGGGGCAATGGCGTCTGCCCGGGCTTATCAACGGTTTTTTCGCCCCCAATCAGGGCTTTTTCCCGAAATACGGCGGGGGTTATTACAACTTGGGCGAAACAAAAATGGTGGTAAGCCGAGGGTTGGCAAACACCACTCCCCTTCCCCGCATTTTCAATCCGCCGGAGCTTGTCATGGTGGATATTATGCCTGAAAAGGGTGATAATTAAGGCTTTTATGCTTTAATTTCGTTTTGGTAATGGCGGGCGAACCTCGGACGCTTTGAGCTTTTCCGGGGACAAGGCAGTTTCGCCGCAAAGCCTTTATAAGGTCTTTGACGGTGGGCTTTCCGTTTGCGGCGAAAGGACGGGAGCTATCGTTTAGAGGGTGAAAGTCGGGGGTTTCTGTTTAAATCTCTCGGATAAAACGGCGGTTTTGTTGTGCTATCAGCGCAACCTCGTACAAAGGTGTTTACCGCATGAAAGCAGCCTATTCAAATGACATTTCAAGACCGATAACCGTTTGAATCTTAAACATAAGGTAAGGTTTCCAATGTGACCCGGTCAAAAAGAAAAAACCGTAATTTATGACCTTTGCGCGAAGCCGTCAAAATACCCGAATCAAAAATGCACTCAATCCGAACCGGATATATCCGTAAAGAGCCTTATACCTTATTATTTTTATGGTTAAATTTTGTGCGGTATAACATTAATTCATTTAACAGCTTATATCTATGGTAAGGCTTCCGAAGTGACCCGGTCAAAAAAAGAAAAAATCGCAATTCGTAACTATTGCGCGAAGCCGTCAAAATGCCCGAATCAAAAATACAATCAATCCGAAACGGATATATCCGTAAAGAGCCTTATACCTTATTGTTTTCATGGTTAGATTTTGTGCGGTATAACATTAATGATTAGCTTCTTCTTCATGCGCTTTAGTCTTACCGAAAGATAAAAAAGGCAGATAAGAAGGATTATCTGCCCGATATTGCATTGCTTTTGAATTTTTCTACGGCGCTTTATGGCATTGCGAACCGCATTGCCCCTTTGGGAATCAAGACTTAAGCCGATCGGCTCATATTACGGAATTACCCTTTAAAGCCCCTATCACGAAAAAGGCGATGAAGGCCAAAATCAAAAGGGCAATTATAATATCCAGCGCCTTCACGGAGAGGGGAACGCTCTCTAAGAGCTTATCGTAATATTCCTCTTTCTTTGCGATGAATTCCGCCTGTTTTTCCTTCAGGGTCTGCCTTTCGGCCTTTTTATTTCTTTGCCACATATTTTCTTATATCCAGAGCTATGGCTATGACTATCACTATGCCCTGCACTATGTAGGTATAGGCGGTGGTGACTCCCATAAACTGCATGGTTATCTTCAAAAGCTCGAAAACCATTACCCCCGCCAATATGCCGCCCACGGTTCCTATTCCCCCGTTGACCGAAACCCCGCCTATGGTACAGCCTGCTATGGCCTGAAGCTCATAACCGCTGCCCAGCGAAGCCGAAGTTCCCCCGGCCTTTCCTCCCAAAAGGAAGCCCGCCAAAGCGAAAAGGGCGCTTGCCAGCATATAGGATTTCACCGTCATGGCGACGGTGTTTATTCCCGAAACCTCGGCGGCGTTTCCGTTGCCCCCTATCGCATACATATATTTGCCGTAAACCGTTTTGTTATATAAAAACCACATGAATATACCCAGCAACAGGGCGATTATACCCAAATAGGGAATGAACACTATATCGAAAAGAGAGCCGCTGGCCACCGCCGTGTAATCGCTCCTTAAGCCCCCTATGGGCTGGGAGCCCGTGAAAACAAGGCATATCCCGTATACAATGGTTTGAGTACCCAGCGTGGCGATAAAGGCCGGCACATGAAGCACCGACACCACAAGCCCGTTGACGATGCCGATTATGGAAAAGCCCGCCATTAAAAACAGCAATACGAGCCATATCGGCAACTGCGGCAAATCGGGGAAAACCTTCTGGGCGTAATCGGCGGTTTGCAGGAGGGTGGCGGTTATGCAGGCGGCGAAGCCCACCTGACGGCCGGCGGAAAGGTCGTTGTTTCGCATAATCAAAACCCCGGAAATCCCCAGGGCTATTATGAAGCGCACCGATGTGTTGGCGATGAGATTACGCAGATTGGTGGCGGAAAGGAATTTCGGCCTTAAAATACCGACAATGACGGCGGAAGCTATCATTAATATGATGACTGCGTTATTCAGCAATAATTCCTTGATTTGTTTCTTCTTATTCATAAATTCCTCCGTTCTATGACGCCTTTATGAAGCGGGTCGCCAGCTCCATTATCTTTTCCTGCTCCATATCTTCTCCGGAAAGAAAACCGGTCAGGCTTCCTTCGCACATCACCATTATTCTGTCCGCCATGCCTATCAGCTCCCCCATTTCCGAGGAAACCATTATTATGCTCTTGCCTTCCCTTGCCAAGGCGGCGATGATTGTGTAGATTTCGTATTTTGCGCCCACATCAATGCCCCTTGTGGGTTCGTCCATGATAAGTATGTCCGGGTCCTTGGCGAGCCAGCGGCTGATTATGACCTTCTGCTGATTGCCGCCCGAAAGATTTTCAAGATGGGTCTTGTTGCTAGGGGTTTTGATGGAAAGCTTTTCCACATTTTCGCTGACAAGGTTTTGAATGGCCTTGTCGTCAAGCATTATCTTATATTTAAGATAATCGTGCAATGAAGCCACCGCCACATTGTCGGAAACGGAAAGCACTCCGAAAATGCCCGTTCCCCTTCTGTCCTCCGTGAGCAGGGCTATGCCGCTTTTTATGGCGTCCTCCGGCTTTTTTATGGTAAGCTCCTTGCCCAAATAATTAACGCTCCCGGTGAGTTTTCCCCTCAGTCCGAAGATGCACTCCATAAGCTCCGTTCTGCGGGCTCCCACAAGCCCCGCCACCCCGAGGATCTCCCCTTTTCTCAAATCGAAGGAAACATCCTTAAAGGAGTTATCGTGGATAGAGGTGAAGTTTCTCACCTTAAGCACCACCTCGCCGGGGGTGTTTATCTTGGGGGGATAGAGATTAATCAATTCCCTGCCCACCATTCTTGTGATTATCTTCTCGTCGCTCAGCTCATTTGCGGGCCAGGTGCCTATATGCTGTCCGTCCCGCATTATTGTGACCTCGTCGCTTATGCGAAGGATTTCTTCTATTTTATGGGATATGTATATAATCCCACAGCCCTTGACCTTGAGATTTTCTATTATTTCAAAGAGCTTATCCACTTCCCTTGAGGTAAGGGAGGAGGTGGGCTCGTCCATTATCACTATTTTGGCATCGGTGGAAACTGCCTTGGCTATTTCCACAAGCTGCATTTGAGAGGTGGTCAGGGTGGAAAGCTTGGCGGTGGGTTCAAAACCCATATTCAGGCTATCCAAAAGCTTTTTCGTGTCGTCGTTCATTTTTTTATGATCCACGACCTTTATCCCCATTATTCTCTTTGTCGGGTAGCGCCCGCAGTATATATTTTCGGCTATGGAGCGATCCGGTATGGGTTGGAGTTCCTGATGCACCATGGCTATTCCCTTGGATATGGCATCGAAGGGATTTAAAATCTTTATTTCCTTGTCGTTTAAGATAATACTGCCGGAATCTATGGAATAAATGCCGAAAAGACATTTCATCAGGGTGGATTTACCCGCCCCGTTTTCGCCCATGAGGGCATGAACGCTCCCTTTTTTCAGAGCGAGGGAGACATCCTCCAGAGCCTTTACGCCCGGGAAGGATTTCGAGATATTTTTCATTTCAAGGAGATTATCAGACATTACTGCTCCCTTCGGAAAATAAATGCGTTGCTTACTGATTCGTTATCCGAATAAATGCGTGCCGTTAAGCACGCATTTATTCTAAGTAAAATAATTATTTGGTTGCGAAAATATCGATTACGGTCTGGGCCGCATCGACGGAGTTGACCTTGGTGTAATCTATCCAATAATATTTCTCATTGGCCTGTCCGTTGATGAATTTGACAGCCGCGTCCACAGCCGCATGGGACTGCTTAACATGGTCGTTGAATACGGTTCCGGTCATCTTGCCGTCAATAACCATCTGGCAGCATTCGGTGAGGGCGTCAACGCCGAGAAGATAAATATCGGTGCCGATGGTTCTGTTGGCTGCGACGATGGACTGATAAGCTCCGAGAGCCATGGCGTCGTTGTTGCAGAATACGACTTCGACTTCATTTCCGTACTGAGCCAAAGCGGTGGCCACAAGCTCCTGTCCCTCGGACTGAGCCCAGTTACCTGTCTGCTCAAAGAGGTTCTTTACCTTGCAACCCGCATCGGTGAGAGCCTTAACGGAGAATTCCGTGCGATACTGAGCGTCGGTGTTTTCCGGGTCGCCCTTTATCATGATGTAGCTGATGACTCCGTCGCTGTTAATGTCGCCCATGTTGGGAAGCTCGGTGACGATTTCGCCCTGATAGGTGCCGGACTGTCTTGCATCGGCGCCCACATAGCACATCTTTTCACCGATGTATGCCGCATCGGGTTCGCGATTGATGAGAACGCAGGGAATTCCGGATTCCTGAACGAGGTTGTAGATGCTTTCCGCGGAGGAAGTCTGAACGAGGTTTATAACCAGAACGTCCACTCCCTGGGAGATGAAGGTCTCAACCTGTTCGGTCTGGGTCGCCATGTCGTTGGCGGCGTCCATGATCTGAACATCATACTTGACGGTGGCTGTTTCAAGGGTCTTGAAATAGTTCGCCATCTCATTGCGGTAGAGAGTCATGAAGTTATCGTCGAACTGATAAATGGATACTCCCACCTTGTAAGTTTTGACATCGGATTCGCCGCCCTTGCAAGCGCCGAAGGACAATGCCATTGCCAGTACCAGAAGTACTGTCAGAGTCTTTTTCATAAAAAAAGTCTCCTCCTCTTAAGTTTTATTTTGATAAACAGTCCAAGCCTCCGTCGGTTTACCGACCGATCGGCGCTTCGCCGTTTTATCCCCTATATGCCCGTACGAAGTTTATTATAGCAAATCTTTTCCTTGAAGTCAAACACCCCGCAGATTAAACCCTCGCTTCCTTTGTTTAAAATTCGGCTTTATAAGGCATTTTTCTGCTTATTAGCGGCTCTTGGGGAGCAGATTAGTTCCCTTTTGCGATGGGCAAAATGCTATTTTGAATGATGCTTTTTGCCGCCGAACCCGCCGCTTTCAAAAAGAAATACGAAGTCAAAGGACGACTTCGTATTTCCAATAGGTTACGGTTTCGTTGTATTCCTCCATGCGCTCCCCCGCCTCAAGAATATTTTGAGCCAAAAGTTTCGCATTGTATATCACCCGCCCCGCGCAGTCCGAATAATTTCCGTTTTCCTCGGCGCCCTGCGTCAAAGCGATAATATAAAAATCCTTCCCCGGCACTTTATCGGTTTGCTTGACCGCTTCCCGAACAACCCACAGCGCTTCTTCCCCGATACAGATTATCGTATCCGCCGCCTTGCCCGAGCTTATGGTGCCTATCATGGAAGTGACCGCACTGTCTATTTGTGAGGCGACCACGGTCTGCCTGCGCTCCGCATTCGCCCCCAAACCGACCATTTCCTCTTTGAATCGGGAGGTCGCTTCGGAGATGAAGGGATACTGCACCGAAAGGGAAAGGGTGGTATATTCTATCTTTCCGCTGGCATTGATGTCCCCCGCCGAGGGCAGAGGATAGAGGATATTTGCGAAGCATTGCCCCATGGAGGAGGGATCATAGCCCATGAAGCAGACCCTTCCTATCTCATTGACGGGTTTTATCTTCTTCGCCCCCAAGGATTTGCCCGGCAAAATCAGTAAATTGCCGAAAACTCCCTTATCTTCCTTATTGGCTTCGTATTCGCTTCGAATTTCCGTTATTGCCTGTTCGTAGGCGGCTTTTTCCGCATTTATTTCTTCGAAAACCTTGGTTATCAGGCGCTCGTCGTAAAGTCTGCCTGTGAAAATCACATCCACGCCCCTTCGGGCGGCATATTTGGCTATCTGCGAAACGAAGGTGGTTTCCGAAAGCTCCGCCACCACCAATTCCATTCCCGAGGCGATGAAAAGTTGAATTTGATTATATTGCCCGTTGGCGCTTCCCTCGGCGCTCAAAATCGTCAGGTCGTATTCCGTCTGTTCCGTTTGCTCCCCGGCGAATACCTCGCTGAGGCACTCGGCCAAGGAAGCGCTGAGGCTTTCGCCCTTGTTGTAAATGCTTACGCCGACTTTTTTTATAACCTTTTCGGGCGCTTCCTTTTCGGGCAGAATACTTTGGAGCATTTCGCAGGAGGCGAATATAAGGCATAGGGCAATCGCCGAAAGAGCCGTTATGAATTTTTTCATTTATTGAGCCTGTGGTCGAACTCGGGGACGATTTGCTTTAATAATTCCACCACCTCGTCGGAATCGGGCAGTTTTGCCGCGGCGGTGAGTTTATCCACCTATTCGTAAAGGGCCTTCTCGTCAACCGTTTCCCTCGGTTCGATATATATTTTTTCGTTGCTGGTTTTCTCTAACGCATCGTTATCTATGAGCAGTTCCTCATAAAGCTTTTCCCCGGGGCGCAGACCGATGAAATCTATGGCAATTTCGGTGTAAGGCTCCTTTCCGTTGAGCCTGATGAAGCTTTCCGCCATTTCCCTTATCTTCACGGGTTTGCCCATATTCAAAACGAATATCTCCCCTCCCGCGGAAATGCTCCCCGCAGTCAAAACGAGGGAAACCGCCTCCGAAACGGTCATGAAGAATCTTGTCACCTCCGGGTGGGTAACGGTAAGGGGCCCTCCCGCTTCGAGCTGTTTTTGGAAAAGGGGGATCACCGAACCGTTGGAGCCGAGAACATTTCCGAATCTGACGGCGGAATAGATCGTTTGGTTTTCGTGCTGAGAGAAGGCGAGCATCATCTTTTCGGTGACCCGCTTGGTGGCTCCCATGACATTGGTGGGGTTGACCGCCTTATCCGTGGATATGGTGACAAAACGGCTGACCTTATATTTTTCGGCGAGGTAAAGCAGGTTATAGGTGCCTATAACGTTGTTTTTAACCGCTTCCTCCGGGTTGGTTTCCATCAAGGGCACATGCTTATGGGCGGCGGCATGGAAGATTATTTCGAAGGAATATTTCTTATAAAGATATTCGAGCTTATCCGCCTCCCTTATATTGGCTATTTCCACGCATATCGGGAAGGGATATTTCCTTGCGAGCAGCATTTGCTGAACTTCATAGGCGTTGTTTTCGTAGTTATCGAGGATTATGAGCTTCTTCGGGGTACATTCGCAGATTTGCAGGCAAAGCTCCGTGCCTATGCTCCCCCCGCCGCCGGTGACCATGACGACCTTATCCCTAAGATATTCAAGGCTTCTGATGCTCTTGATATCTATAACTTCCCGACCCAAAAGCTCCTCCATGGTAACTTTGCGTATCTTGACCTTGGTGTTGTCGTAGTCGTCGTAGAATCTCTGGACGATTTTCACATCGTCGCATATTTTGGTGCATCTTTGCAGGATTTCGCCCTTTGTCTGGGTGTCTATATTGACTATGGCGAAGATGATGGTGTGGACATTTAACTCCGTCACCCTTTGCTCTATCATGGAGCGATCCCCGATGACGGGAACTCCCATGAGCTTTCCCTTATATTTATTGCGGTCGTCGTCGATTATGCCCACCGGATTGTAACCGTAGACATTGTTATAGGCAAGCTCGTTCAAAAGCAGTCGGCAGGCGTCCCCCGCGCCGATTATAAGCACATTCCTGCCGCTCGGAGTTTCAGGGGTTTTTTTGACCCGCTTGCAGTAAACATAATAGAGCATTCTTGTGGCAAGAAAGCCCATCGTGAAAACAAAAAGCTGCATGAGTAAGAACCAATAGCTCACCCTGTAAAAAATAACATTTATCGCCAGGGCGGATATGCCGTTTGCCATGAAGCTGAAAAGCATCATTTTCGTCAAATCCGAAACGCTCACATATCTCCAGAGGGTCATATAAACCCCGGAGAAGATGAGGCAAGCAACCACCAAGAAGCTGAAAACAAGCCCGACGATGCTCAGGGGCACCCCGGAGTCGGGAGTGATGGTCGAAATCGGGAAGAATTTCATCCAAAACAGCCAAAGAACATAGGACATGACGATGTCCATTAAGGCCACAGAATATTTTTTGCCGTATCTTTTACATTTATCAAATAGTTTCTTCATTCTTCCCATTCCTTTTCGCTTATTATAGCATAAGGCTTTCAAAAAATATTGCGTTATGACATTTTTGTTTCTTTTCGCGCAAAAAAAGAAAGCGGCGTTGTGCTAAGCGGTATATTCGGTTCTCACAACGCTTTTTCGCGCATTTCGTTTATATCAGTTCGCCCTTTCGAATTCACCGAAATGAGTTTCCATTAATTCCATCAAGCGCTGCGGGCTGATGAGAAAGACAATGGCGACCCCGTCGGCATTACAGCTTTGTGCTTCGTAATAAAGCTTGTTGGATTCGTCTTCGGTTATGGAGACCATCATACATGGGCCCTGTTGAATGAGATTAGCCTTTATATGCCCGATGATGCCCCCTGAGGAGACGACATCGGCGGCAAGAGCCTTCATGCGTTCGTCGAGAACAGCCCCGGCTTCTTCGAAGCTTCCGGGAATGCTTAATTTATAGGAGCCGATGACCGAAGTTTCGTGGGTGGAAACGCTTATCGGCGAATGGTTGTGTTCGTGTTCATGGTCGTGGTCTTCGTGGTCGTGTTCATGGTCGTCGTGGTCGTGGCGGTCATGGTTGTGGGCTTCATGTTCGTGGTCGTGATCATGCTCGTGATCATGCTCGTGTTCATGCCCATGTTCGTGACCATGTTCATGGTCATGACAATGTTCATGGTCATGCCTGTGTTCATGGTCGTGGTCTTTACAGCCGCAGGCCTCGCCCTGCTTATGCTCTTTATGCTTTTCACAGCCGCAGTCCTCGCCGTGTTTATGCCCTTTTTCGCGAATCTCGCCGCGGAGGTGTTCATGCTCCCCGCCGTTTTCTTCGCATTTGCATTTTTCGCCTTCGCCTTTGCAGGCGCAGTCTTTTTTATTTTCTTCGAGATTTTCTTTGTTATCCATAATCAGCCCCTCTCTCCGAGAACGGCTTCAAATACCTCGGGAGCAATTTCCGAAGCCGCGGATATGCGGAAATATCGGGCGGTGTCGTTGAATTGCCTGATGGATTGCTCCACCGCATCAACCGTTTCCGACGGGACGGTATCCACCTTGTTTATTAAAATAACATCAGCGCTGTCCAACTGATCCGGGAGCAGATTTCCCATGGGAATGAGCAGTCTGTTCCATCTTTTGGCATCGGTCACACAGCAAACACGGCAATTCGCATCGGGAATGGAATATTTGACCGTTTCCCTTATGTTATGGGGGAAAGCGACGCCCGTGGCTTCCAATATGATAAGCTCGGGGTTCATATCCTTTTGAATTTGATTAAGCCCGCTCACCAATTCCCCTGACATCGTGCAACAAACACAGCCGGAAAACATATTTGTGACCGAATAAGCGCCGAAGCCCGAAAGAACCTTATCGTCCACGCTTATCTCGCCTATCTCGTTTTCCACTATAACCACTTTTGACATATATTCGGGGTTTTCTCCGGCGATATAACGGGCAAGCTTGAGCAAAATGCTGGTCTTTCCGCTGCCTAAAAACCCTCCGACAATCAATAGATTCATTTTATCGCCTGCTTTTTTATTTTTAGGCGGCGCAACTTTCCTGAAAAGCGCCGCCTTTTTCATACCGATTTATTTATATACTATTTCGCTGAGCCTGAAGGCTTCGTCTCTTATCCAACCGTTGACGGTCTGCACCATGGGGTCTGTGCGATCCAAAGTCTGAACCATGCCCGAGAAGATGAATCCTCCTCCGGGGGCGAGATCCATGAACTTGTCATAGACGGTCTTGCGGACATCTTCTTCCTTGACATTGGGCCATTCGGGGGGCTTCTGATATTCGTAACCGCCGTTTATGGCGAGCTTGCAACCGAATTTTTGATGGATTCCCTTAAGGTCGTTTTGCACCTGGGCGGGATCCCAAACGGCCACGCCGATTTCCACCATGGGCTCAAGGAAATCTTCGCATCTTCCGCAGTTGTGGTAGAAAATGGGTATATCCCTTTCCACTACCATATCGAGGATCTGCTTATATCTGGGAACAAACAGCTCCTTGAACAGATCCGGGGACATGAAGGGGGCGAGCTTGGAGGCGGAGTCGTCCAAAAGATAATAGCCCTCGGGCTTGTAATAATCGAGGACATTTTTGGTTACATATTTTGCCACATCAAGCATATAATCGAGCAACTCGGCTACTTCGTCGGTTTCTTCATATAAGGCGCAAAGCCCCTCGGTGAAGCCCATCATGCCGATGAACTGCTGGAATAAATCTCCGAAGCCGCTGATGGTGAACATCGTCTGGGTGGGATCTTTGACATATTTTTCCCTGTCTTCCCTAGCAGCCTTTTCCCAATCGAATCCGGAGAAATCGGGCTTATGTATAACATCTCTCCATTTTCTGACATCTTTTAAGATGAAATTGCCGGGTTCGGGAATGGCGGCAAATCCCGTTTCCTCGTTGGTTACGAAATGCACTCCCCAGGGGTCGTATCCCCCCTCTTTGCTTCTGAATGTACCTATGACAGCGGGGTCTGCCATTGTCATAAAGGGCGCTCTGCCGGGGACGAAGGCGTTTACGGGAACGTATTCGGGTTGCTGTCTTCTTGCCACCAGCATAAAGTTTTCTTTTTGTGAAAGTTTAGCCATGTTACCTCTCCTTTTGATTTTTGTTTTGCGAATTGCTATACTTAAATTATTATAGCACATTCTTTTTAAATCTTTATCCTATAATCATAAAATATGTTTTATTGATAAAAACATGGTATAATGCAATTTGAAGAAACACCGGAGGAAGTATATATGGATATAAAAATGGCGGCAGACATCATCGGAATGAATTACGGCGAAACCTTGGAACGCTTTGCGGGCAATGAGGCCATGTTGAAAAAATACCTGAAACTTTTCCCGGCGGACGAGAATTACACCAATCTGGAAATAGCCGTAACCGCCCTTGACGAAAAGGGTACGCTTTCCGCCGCCCACACCCTCAAGGGATTGGCGGGCAATTTGGGCTTGAATGATATATATAAAAGCAGTTCGGCGATTTGCGATGCGGTCAGGGCCGATGAATTTCATAAGGTGGCGCCGCTTTTCGAGGAGCTGACCCCCCGCTATCGTCTGGCGGTGGAGGTCATAATGCAAATAGATTGATTTTTTAGCCTTATTCAGTCCTCGGGGAAATTTTCCTTCGGGAAAAAATTGCGATAATTGCTAAAATCCGAAAATAAATATTGCAATCACGGGGACAATCTAATATAATGTCATGGCTGTGGGGGATTAGCTCAGTTGGGAGAGCGTCTGAATGGCATTCAGAAGGTCAGGGGTTCGACTCCCCTATTCTCCACCGTTTTTAATTTCAAAACCATGCCGAAGTGATGGAATTGGCAGACGTGAAGGACTCAAAATCCTTTGTTGGCAACAACGTGCGGGTTCAAGTCCCGCCTTCGGCAGATAATTATTCGGTGAGCTTTAAGGAAATTATGGGCAAAAACAAAACCCGCTTCGGTTGTTGCTAAGCGGGTTTTTTATTGTCTGTTTCAATCCTTTTTGCCGATTCTTCGGTTATTGCGCCTTCGTCTTCCTTCTTTTCCCCAAGCACATAACCATTGCGACAAAGGCAGTCGCAAAAGCCGCAAGGCTCATTGCCACCGCCCCGGCTTCGCCCGTGGGCGGGTTGGGGGGCGCGGCGGCGGCGGTGAGGGCATAGCCGTAGGTGCTGAAGTGGTCTGTTTCAAATCGGTTTGAACAAAAAAAGACTGAAAAGAAGGCAGTGATGTTTTACGGCTTTGCAAAATAGCCGAAAAAGAGGGAAAAGCTTTTAAAGATAAGCTTCGTTAATTCCCTAAAACCCAAACACAAACATATAAACCGAAGCCAACCCTTCCCTTATGAAATAATTCACCATCATCAGCTTTAAATCCGTTTCGGCAGCCACGGTCAGGGGATCGGCTCCGAGGCTCTCGGCCACCATATTCGCCCGATGCAGATGATATTCGCTGGAAACTATGGCTACCCCATCGGCGGGGTCGTCTCCCCGGGATCGGATTATCTCAAAGCTGAAGGTGAGGTTTTCCAAGGTGCTGGTGGAGTTATCCTCCCTTATGATGCGGGAGGGGGCAACTCCCCTTTGCAGAAGATAGGTTTCCATGGCTGCAGCCTCGCTCACCTTCTCCCCTTCCCCCTGCCCTCCCGATACGATTATCATGCTTTCGGGATAATCCCGGGCATAATCGAGGGCGGCTTCCAGACGATTCACCAGAGAACGGGAAGGACTCTCCCCCATCACCCGCGCTCCGAGTACGATAAGATAATCCGCCTCGGGGTTCTCATCTCCCCCACAGGCGGCTATTATCGGAATTTCAAATACGGCGAAAACGCAAAGCCCGAGGGCAATAAAGGCGCTCAAAGCGACCGCCGGCCCCTTTTTCTTTTTACGGGATAAATAGCCGTAAACCAAAATAAGCAGGCTTAACAAGAAACATATACAGCCGATATATGTATAGCCCGAAAGGGCAAACATAAAAAAAGCACCCAAAATAGCCATTATAAGGCTGAGCCATATCGACAAAGAGGTTTTTTTACCGTTATTTTCCATCTTCGCCGCCCTCCTTTGCCCTTTGCTCGGTAATGCCGCTTCTGATTTTTTTGTAAATTAGGTAGCTTACGCCCGAGAAAACCGCGGTTATCGCATAGACGATGAAGGCTGTTTTATATTCGGTTTCACCCAAGGCGCTTCCCGCCATGGCGGAGCTGATAACCGAGGGTATTCTCGCCAATGCCGCTATTCCCATGAATTCCGCAAATTTTATGCGGGTTAAAGGCACAAAATAGGTCATGACATCTTTTGGGGTGCCGGGAATGAAGAATAGCATGAACACGGTTCTTTTAAGCTTATCCGTATTCTTAATCAGGGAAGCTTCGGCTATTTTTTCCAAGGGGAAAAGGGCTGAAACCACGGATATACCCGCTTTTTTCACAAAACCGTAAATAAGGGCGCTGCCCAAATTCATTCCCAAAATACAAAGAGCCGTTCCCTCCGCAACCCCGAAGGTATAGCCCGCCGCCACCTCCACGGCTTCCCCGGGGATTATTGCCACCACCACCTGCAAAATAACTATGCCGATGAAGGCGAGCCTGCCGAGGATACCCTTTTCGTCCACCCATCGGCGGAAAAGTTCGGGTCTTTTCAAATAGGCTATCAGGGGTTTGCCGATAGCATAAAACAAATAGACCATGAGCGCCGTAAAAACGAGAATTGACATAATGGCATATATTTTGCGGATTTTCTCTTTGTTGTTTGCTTCCATGTTTTGAGTATAACCCCCGAAGGGCGCATTAGCGCATTGCTTAAAAATATCTTAACAAAAAAATAATGGCGATGAAAATTTTAGGTTTATCGGGGGATAGTGCGAAGGTGGGGGGTTATGGGGCGGGAAGTTGCTTTGGGATTGATTTGTCAAAAGTGAGGGCAGTGTCCGCCATAACGCTTATGGTATAATTATTTAAAAGCAAATCATACAATGCAAATTAAAAGGAATTGGTAAAATGGCTCAGGTAAATATCCGAATGGAGCAAGATTTAAAAAGGCAGTTCGGCGCTCTCTGCGATGAACTCGGCGTGAGCATGACGACTGCTTTCAATATTTTCGCCATAGCAATGGTGCGTAAGCGGGGATTTCCCTTTGATGTGAACCTTGAGGGGCTAAACGGCGAGGCTGACGAGAAGATGCGGGAACTTGCGGACGACCGAGTCAATGCCGCAAAATCCCTTTTCGGGATTCTGCCGAAGGAAGCCGATCCGGAAGAAGCCAAGGAAGATAGGCTCAAATGAATTCTGTCGCTTAACCTTTACTTTTTACGCCGTTAGGCATTGCCATCTTCCTTGACCGTAACCCGGATACCCGAGGGTATGACAATCAATCCAAAACACTTTCGGTGAATCTCAAGGTCACGCAAAGCACCGCTTTTTTCCCCTCAAGAAAAGACGGCTCGAAAAAGGCATCCGGGGTTAGGGTTTCAATTTGGGGTATATCGTCGTAGACATAAAGGGCGACGGGGATTTCCCTTTCAAGCTCAATCGGAGTGAATTCGCCCAAATAGGCCTTTGCGCTCACGGTAACCTCCCCCGTTAAGGCTATTTCCTCGGTTTTGCCGCTGTATAAGCCGGAGGAGTTTACGGTGTATTCAAGGGAATAGTTATCAGCGCATTTTAAGGTGAAAAGCCCCTTCAGCTCCCCTGCGGGCAGTCTGTCTTCCCCGATGGAAATTCCCGGGTTTGACATAAGAACCCATTCGCCCTCTTTTAAAATATAAAAGTTTATTTCCATGCTCAAGGCTTCCTCGGGCGCATCAAAGGAATATATTATGGAGTTTCCCCTGTCCAACCCCAGAGATTTGATCAGGTTTTCTTCCCTTTCGGTGAGGACATAGGGGGAAATGCCCTTTTTATCCACGGATTGGGTACAGCCGAAAAGCACAATTCCGCCGATCACCCCTAAAATAAACAATACCGAAAATAATACAGCCGTTGAACTTTTCTTTTTGCTTTCCATGATTGACTCCAAACGCTCCTTTAATTTTTTCTTTTCCTCGCCCATGGTGGTGGAAAGTTTGATGCGGCGATATTTCGCATCGGTCGCCATTTCTATCAGGGTGTTGCCGTAATCCTTCTTCCCATTGCCGTCGAGATTTCGCACCAGTGCCTCGTCGCAGGACAACTCGCAGAAAGTGTCTGTCCCCCGGCGCAAAACAACGATAAGCGGATTGAACCAATGCAGACATTCGGCCGAGAAGGCGAACCACTTAACGATAAGGTCTTTGCGCTTTAAATGGGTGAGTTCGTGGCGCAGGGAGTATTCGAGCTGACGGGGCGACAAGACCCCCTCGGGCAGATATATTGCGGGGGAGATTACTCCCGCAAGCATCGGGGTTAAGGCAAGGGGAGAACGGTAAAGCCGGGGAAACCGACGCACCCCCATTTTTTCGCAAAGGGCTTTCAACATTTCGATTTCCCCGGAATCCGCTTTTATGCTCACGCCGTGAAGCTTTTTCATATATATGCAATATTTTGCGGAGCCAAGCAGAAATTTCGAAAGGGCTGCAATCAGCAAAGCCGCCGAAAGATAAACCGAAAAACGGGCGGCAAAGCGCTTCCCCTGCGAATCAACATCGGCGCCGTCTACTCCCTCGTCCTTATATACCCCTTCGCCCCCGTTGTTTTCGTTTTTTATCAATTCTTCTGTTTGGGTAGATGATGTGAGGCTTTGCTCCACAGTCAGCATTAAGGGCTGTATGGGGGAGGCGAAGGGCAGGTGCATAAATGAGCCGAGGGGCAAAAGAAAGGCTGTCAGCACCAAAAGACGGGAATAATATTGGACGGATTTGGAAAGGCGGTTTCTGACGAGGGGCGTTAAGGCGCAAAGCAAAAGGGTGAGAATACCTGCTGAAAGCGACATCTTCAACACCGCGCGAACGACACCGACAATAAGGACGCTCATTCGCTCACCTGCCGGGCATTGAAGGCCCTTTTAATCTCGTCTATGTCCTCCCCGGTCAGCTCCCCTCTCTCGCAGAGAGAAGCCACCAATTTTTTCGCGCTTCCGCTGTATAGCTTATCTATAAGACTGCGCCTTTGAAAATCCGAATAATCCGAAAAGGTTATATTCGGGGAGTAATAGAGAATATCCAGCTTTTGCGAGGAGATAACTCCCTTTTGGGAAAGCCTTCTCACCAGGGTGTTTATTGTGGATTTATCCCAGCTTTTCAGGGCTTGCAACCGCTTTCTGATTTCCGTGAAGGAAACGGGGCTTTCCTGCTGCCATAATATTTTCATTATTTCCAATTCCGAGTTTGATATTTTATCCGCTAAGTTCATATAAAATCCTTTCGGGTTACTTTTGTAGCATATTCATGTTACATCAGTAACCCGAGAAAGTCAATGGGTTTGGATTAATATTTTATCTAATGTGATTAGAAACAAAAAACTACCGTCGGCATTAAAAAAGCAGGTATGGAGGAAACATACCTGCTTTGTGAGTTTAAATTCACTCGCCGCCGCCCTGTTCGGTGACGGGGGTTTCATTGACGGGGGTTTCGACGACGGGGTCGGGATCTCTTGTGGCGTCCTGGGCAAGGCGGGCGGGGGTGATGCCGTAATATTCCTTGACAAAGGTGACCCTTCTGGATTGATTGACTATCCAATAGGAAATGCCGTTCAAATTGCCGAACATTCCCGGGAAGGTATCGGTTTTAATATCGGTCAGGTCGAATTCCAGCGCCGCCAAAGCGAAGGAAACCGCGGTTTTCATATCCACATCGGTTTTTATGCTGGCGTAGGCGAGCTTTACCAATTTCGGTATACTGCTCAGCTTCACCTGTTTGAGTTGGGCGAAAAGGGCTTTGAGCAACTTCTGCTGTACCTTGGTGCGGTCGATGTCCCCTCCGGAGTAGTTGCGAAGTCTAGCCAACATCATGAAGTCACTGCTGTTGTAGACCCTGTGACCCCCTTCGAAAAGGAACTGACCGTTATAAGAGAAGGATTTTTGATCCATCTCCACATACACCCCTCCGAGTTCGTCTATTATCTCGGCGGCGGTATCCATATTAAGCCCCATATAATAGTTTATGTTTATTCCGCCCAAAAGAGCGCTGACGGTGTTTTTAAGATATCTTACCCCGTGGTTGTAAAGTTCCTCCTGATTGGAATACTTTTCCTTCCATGAAGCGTAGGCAAAGCAGGAATTAATCTTGTCCTTACCCGAAGAACCGTTAATATTCACATAGGTATCCCTCGGAATGGAGATTATGGTGATCTTTTGCGTATCAAAATTAATGGAGATCATCATTATCGTGTCCGGGCGAAATACCGTATATTTGCTTGTCCTGCTTTCATTTTCGTCCAAACCGAACAATAGAATATTTATCGAGTTGGTATCTCCCAAAAGAATGGAGGAATCGAAGTTTTCATAAAGCACTTCCTTGACGGAGAGCATATTGTATTTGTTATTCTCCGCAACATTCGCGGAAAAATCGCCCCCCATGCCCAAAACGGAAAGCACCTTGTCGTAATTCATGACGCAGTAAACCGCGCCGCCCCCGATGATGCCGAGGATCAAGAAAGCGGAAATAAGTCTTGAGATAAGCGAACGCTTTTTTCTGCGCCTTTTCGCCTTCGGGCGGGGGGTGGAGTTTTGGGGAGCTTGCGCCCTACGGGAGGAAGTTGCCGGGGTTGCCGCGGGGCGGGGTCGGACATTTATATTTTGGTTTCTTTTATTTTCTTCTGCCATATTTCCCTCTGTTTCATCAAAGGCTATTGTATCACCGCGGGGGATTTTTTCACAGTTTTAATTAGATTAAATGATTAACTTAGCGTTAAAAGCCGATAATCAACCCATGAAAAAGACATTCACGAAAACTGCCCTTATATCCCTCGCCCTTTTATGCCTTATTATTCCCCATAATGCCCAAAGTAATGCGATAAAAGCGGCTGATATGATGACCGATATTTCCGAGAGCGCCGACCCGATGGAGATTTATTCAAAAACCCTCAGGCTTCGCATCATAGCCAACAGCGATTCACTGCCGGATCAGGCGTTAAAACTGCATATAAGAAACGAACTTTTAAAGGAAACCTCCGATTTATTTTTAAAATGCGAAAACGCCGAGCAGGCAAAGCGGGCTTTTGAATTGACCCGAGAGGTAACGCAAGCGAGAATAACGAACATACTCGAAAAAAATCTTGCGCCTTACGGGGCTTCGATGAGCCTCTCACGGGAGGAATTTCCCGAAAAAACTTATGACGGAATTGTTTTCCCCGCGGGAAGTTACCTTTGCGTGAAGGTTGTTTTGGGGAGGGGCGAGGGGCGCAACTGGTGGTGCGTGATGTATCCGCCGCTTTGCATCGTAAACGCCAAAGAGGACGAAGCCTCAAAGGAATACTGCGAAGAAAGCGGCAGGGCGCTGGAGATAAGATGGCGGGTAGAAAATATAATCAATGACTCCTTTGACATTGATAAGCTTAAAAGCGCTTTGGCCGAACTTTGTGAAAATGGCTTGTTCGAAGAATACAGGTGAGCTATAATACTACCCATGGAAAACAAAAAAGCACCTGCGGCAAAAAAGAAAAACGAGTTTTTGGAATGGGTGAAATCCCTTGCCATTGCCGTCTTCGTTGCGCTGATGGTGAGAGCCTTTCTTTTCGAATTTGTGGTGGTGAAACAGACGAGTATGTATCCCACCCTCGAGCCCGAGCAAAAGTTGGGGCTTTTTAAATGCGCTTACCTTTTCAGCGAGCCGAAACACGACGATGTGGTGGTTATAAAAATAGACAATGAGAAGGATTATGTCAAAAGGGTTATAGCCGTCGCCGGACAGACCGTTGAGATAAAAGACAGCAGGGTTTACATAAATTCCGTCGAGCTTGAGGAGCCTTATTTGGTTGAGGGTCTCGTTTATTCCGACTACGGGCCTTGCAGTGTACCCGAGGGTTACATTTTCGTTATGGGTGATAACCGCCCCTCCAGCATAGATTCGAGGGTTTTGGGGCTGATCAGTACAAGCAGGCTTAAGGGGAAGGTTATTTTCAGGGTTTATCCTTTTCGGTTTTTTTGAGTTTAGTGTGCTTTTTCGGATAGGGTGAGGGGCGAATTTTATTATTTATTAATTTGGCATCGGGTATTTTGATATGGTAAGATGCTTTTTATTAGTTTAGTGAAAATAGAGTAGCTCTTTTGCAAGTTATTAATAGTGAATTTTGGATATAATGCACGAAAGTAAAAAGGAACTTCAATCTTTTGCTAAAGATAAAATTGTATTATTATTGAATACTAATCTTGTCTTTGAATAGGGTTGCTTTCATGCGGTTACCTCAATGAGTCGGAGATTTTAATTTATATCATGTGTTAATTGAACAAATACAAATAGTGCGGTGTCGCCATTAATAAACATTTATCGGTGGTGATATGGGGTTTATTTTGAGCGATTATATTTGCTTTTGTTTGGCGGGGGTTGAGGGTTTCTGTTTTTTGTTTTCTTTAAAAATGGAAGAAGCAGCAATTTTTTATAAAAGTTTGTTATGGTTATACCGCACAAAAGTTAAACGG
>JAAYHF010000077.1 GCA_012727485.1 Eubacteriaceae bacterium | reverse complement strand
GATTTTCTTCGCTTTCGATAAAAGCCGGGGCGAAGAAAGGCTTACATTTTTGATTGAGGGCTTCGAGTTTGAGATCGATCAACCGTAGAATTGACCCCTCTCATAACGGGTATAACAGCTTTAAAACTGTTCAAAGCAAGGGAGTTTTTCAACCGCAGTATCACCTGTTCATGACAACCGAGGAGGATTTTCTTCTCCCTCGAAAAGCGGGATTAATACAGGCAGGCCGTATTTTAATGTGTTAAAGGGAGTTTTCTCAGCCCATGAAAGCCAAGTCAAAGAAAGCCCTGCCGCTTCCCCCGAAGAGTTTGAGTTTGAGATTACAAATAAAGGCGGGTTTGTATTTATTGTATTACCCTTTTTATAACGGCTACAACGCTTTAAGACTGCCATTTCCTTGAAAAGGGGGGTAAAGGAAGGCAAAGGAAAGCCATACCGCTAAGTTTTGACCGGGTCAGAATATGAAGAAAAGACACTATTTCCAAAACGTCCGAAGGTCGTTTTACGTCCGAAGGTCGTTTTAGACCGGGTCAGCATCTTAAAAGGAAATTGTGAGCAAAATCGACGCTTTCCCTTAAACAGCCACATCAGCGTATTGTTTCCTATTAATAACGGATATAACAGCTTTATGACCGCCCGAAAACGATGGGTTTTTTCCTTCCTTGAAAAGGCGGGCAAGAAGGGCAAAAAAAACCATATCGCTTCGATTGCGGACTTTGCGTTTCAGCCTCAAATATAAAGGATAATCATCGGCAATTTTTCCCGCAACCCGTTGGATCGGCTCGAATATGCTGTATTCTCTAATTGGAACAAAACCATGAGCTTCGGAGGCTTATTGATGAAAATAGGCATATTCGGGGGCAGTTTCAACCCCATTCATAACGGCCATTTGCAGCTTTGCAACTATGCGAAAACGGCCCTTGACATCGACAGGCTTATCCTCATACCCACCGGCGACAACCCCATAAAGGGCAAACTTGCCGTCCCCCGGGAGGACAGGCTTAATATGACCCGTCTTGCCGCCGCCGAGGGTGGTTGGGAGGTGAGCGAGATAGAAATAGCCCGCCCCGGGGTGAGCTACACCATAGACACCATAAACGAGCTGAAAAAAACCCTCCCCGGGGATTACTATTTCATCACCGGCTCCGACATTCTCTTTCAGTTGAGAAAATGGAAACGCATAGAAGAATTGGTGAAACAAACCCGCTTCGCCATAGCCGCACGGCGGGGGGTGGATAACAGCCTCATGCTTCGGGAAGCCGAGGAACTAAACGCCAAGCTCGGAATGGGCATTATCCTTTTGGAAGATTACCTCATAGAAGAAATATCCTCCACCAAAATCAGAGAACTGATCGCCGCAGGGGAAAGCTGGGAAAAATTCCTCCCCCCCGCAGTGGCGGAGTATATATGGGAAAGAGGGTTGTATTTGTAGAAGAAGGCTTTGATAGAAGAGGTTTTCTATTGCTATCGGTTTATAAGGAAGATGGCATAAGGGAGGACTATGCCGGGAAGTTACTTTTAGCGAAGTGACCGGGGCATAATGTAAAACGCTTTAAATTCTGACCCGGTCAGAAATGAAAAAGATGCTTTTATAGTTTGTGATGTTGAGGAAATAGCTTTGTGTCTTTAACGAAGTGACCCGGTCACAAAGAAAAAACTGCCTTTAAGATGTTTAACCGGTCAGAATGATTAAAGCATAATTGCTATCGGTTTATAAGAATGAAGGCATAAGGGAGGATCTATGCCGGTGCTTCTTTTGTGAAGTGACCCGGTCAGAAAGTAAAACTTTAACTTTTTAAAGCCTGATACGGTCACAATATAAAAAGTTTTTAAACTTGTGATGTCGTGAGAGCATTTAAAAAGCAAGTGACAGCTTTATTATTTCTGACCCGGTCACAAAGTAAAACTTTAACTTTTAAAGCCTGATACAATCACAATGGAAAAGATTTTAAGCTTGTGATATCGTGAGAGCATTGTAAAAAGCAAGTGACAGCTTTATTATTTCTGACCTG